>CAZDJT010000001.1:0-22711 GCA_964505875.1 Candidatus Woesearchaeota archaeon
ATTTGCGAAACAATTATATCTTCACCTTTCGGAATCTTAATAACTAACACAGGTCTTCTCTTAGTCTGAATCAAATTTGAGAAAGGAAAATCTATTATAACAATATCGCCTTTCACAAGTCTTTCCATATCTCGTCTTCCTCTTTATTCAACCATGTCTTAGCCAGCGATTTTTCTGACCATAAAGCTGACTCAGGAACTGACTTCCTCAATATTATCTCATCATCTTTCCTTATTATAAGAAGTTTTTCACCTTCTTTGATATCTTTTCGCATATCTAAAGGTATAACTATCTACCCTCTAGAACTCATCTTAGTTGTATCAAATATCATAAATAAGATTCGTCTTATTTATATATAAACTTTGCGTTCAAAGAATAACTTTCATCTCTTCCTCAGCAATCTCTCTAAAACTTCTTTGGCTATCTTAAAGTCTGCTCTCTTATCTGTCTCTTTCATTATCTCGCCCATAAGAAAGTTAAGAGCGTTCTTCTCGCCATTATTATAATCTTCAACTGCCTTCTTGTTTTTTCCTATAGCAACTAAAGCATATTTCTCCAATTCTTTCAAGTCAGTTATCTTTCCTTCGGACGCAGAAGGCATAAAGCTAGCAGGGTAGAATTTTTTCAGAATTTCCTTACCCTTCAAAGGAGTTATCTTGCCTTCTTTAACCAATCTTAATAAAGCAATAAAATGATCCGTATTAATATTAGCTTTATCCAAGGAAGAATTATTATGATGCAAAAAGCGGAGAAGTTCAATAGTCACCCAAGGTAAAGCAAACTTACCATCAACACTCTCAGCAATTTTCTCATAGAATTCAACAACATCTATATTTTTAGCAAGAACTTCTGCATTACTTTCATCAATCTTGTATTTCTTCACAAGTTTTTCCAATTTTACATCTGGACTTTCAGGCAAGCTCTTTTTTATATTATCAATAAAAGTTTTATCTAATCCTATGTCTGCCAAATCAGGGTCACTAATGAATCTGTAATCCTCTGCTCCTTCTTTTTCTCTCATTAATTCCGTCTTCCCCTTCAAATCATCATACCTTCTTGTCTCTTTCTTTTTACCGCCTTCTTTCTCTTGTCTTTCCAATTCATAATTAATAGCTTTTTCAATACTATCAAGTGAACTTATATTCTTTATCTCAACTCTTTCAGTCTTTCCAAGGATACCTACAATTGCTTGTTGTTTTGCAATTGAAGGGCTGGAGAATTTCGTGTTCTCCAGATTAACGTTAACATCAACTTTTACTCCAGCGTTTGAATCAACTGCTTTCAAATAAGCAAGCGAATGCAAAAGTTTCTTCAACCAAGAAACAACTTCCTCCGCATCTGCAAAATCCGGCTCTGTCACAATCTCAACAAGAGGAAGTCCGGAACGATTATAATCTATTTTCCCTGTTTCTGGCTCCCAAGAAGCAGGATCCTCTTCTAAATGCATACTTGATATCTTCACGCTAGCAAACTCCCCCATAATTCCAACCGGAAAAGCCTTAGCTCCAGAAAGAGTATTCTGATATCCTTTAGGTAAATCTGGCCAATCATAATGTTTTCTCTGCCAAACAAGCTTAGAGTTAATTTTGCATCCAAGCATTAGACCTATCTGAACTGCCTTCTTCAAAGCCTCACCATTAGGAAGCATTGGCTTTGCTCCCGGCTGTCCAGTGCATATAGGACAAATATTCTTGTTTCCTTGTAATCCTCTTTCTCTGCTAGCTTTACATCTGCAGAAAAGTTTCTCCTTAGTCAGAACATAAGCATGTATCTCCAATCCTATCTTTCCTTTTCTCACCACTTCATTCGTCTGCTTCATAACTCCCAATAGAACAGAGTATTTTTAATTCTTGTTATATATCAAAGTCAGATTTAATAATCAATTATAACTGCACCATTAGCACCGCTAGCTCCAGGATTCATCCTAGCACTGGAACTTGCGCCAGATGACGTTCCAATATTTCTTCCACATTCAGCATAAGCAGGATAAGTAATACAATCATAACCAGACCCTCCAGAAACTTCAATCGCTCCAGGCGCTCCTGGTAAACCATCAACAGTATCTCCGCCCTTGGCCCCGTTGGCTCCTTGAGCATATCCTCCGCTTCCGCCAACACGATTAATATCTCCATTCAATCCAGAACCTCCAAGAGCAACCGTAGTAGTCCAAGCTTTTCCTCCTTTGCCTCCAGTTGCAGAAACAAGAGTACTAAAGCTGCTTGTCCCTCCATCTTTCCCATCAGAACGCAAATCTGGAGGAGATACCCAATTAGTTCCTGGAGAACCTCCAGTTCCAACGCTAATTGTATAAGTTGTACCAGAAGAAACAGTCAATATTTTTTCAGCATATCCTCCACTTCCTCCTCCTGTCGCTCCCCCATATTCTTGAGTTCCCATAGATGAACCTCCGCCAGCACCCCAGACTTTTACACGTATTTTAGAAACTCCAGAAGGAACAATCCACTGATAACTTCCATTAGGTATAAAACTAATGCTATTGCTAAATGAACCAGAAACCGTTCCCGTTCCACTTCCATTCCCCAATTTCCCCAGATTGATAGCATCCTGCACAGTCATGCTATCCCCATTTATAGAAACAACAAGCTCATCAGCAGTATGTCCGAAAACAGCCGCTTGGCTTACTGTTTTAAAAGAATTTCCGAAGTTAAAAGCATAAGCGCTGAAAACTCCAGCAAGCAGAACAATAGAAACTATTATAGCTAGAAAATACTTCTTATTAATATTGACCTCTATTTTCATACCAGAAAGAGGGAAAAGCAATTATATAAATCTTATTTGTTACCAGTTTCATGTCGCATATATAACTTATTAGAAACATTTATATAATAGTTATATTTAACAGTTATACGATGACAATGGAAGCCAAGACAAGGAGATGGGGAAATTCTCTGGGCGTAGTTATACCTGCAGAAATAGCAGAAAAGTTGAATCTAAAGCCGGAAGAAACAATTCTTATTGATATTTCAAAGAAAAGCAATGCCCTTAAAGAGCTATTCGGTTCTATAAAGCTGAAAAAATCAACTGAACAAATACTAAAAGAGGGAAGAGCAGAATTAGAAGGCAAATGGTTGAAGTAAGAAGATGTCTGGATACTTATGCGCTTGTTGAGATTGCAAAAGGTAATGCGAAGTTTTCTGAATATATTAATTCAAACTTCATTTTAACTGACTTAACTTTGGCCGAATTCTATTCTGTTCTATTAAGAGAAGAGGGGGATAAAGTTGCTGACTATTGGTTTAAGAAACTGGAGAGATATTCAATATCGGCAAGTAAAAATATACTAATAGAAGCGATAAAGTTTAGATATAGTAATAGAAAATCAGGCATTTCATTCTTTGATTCAGTGGGATATATCTTTGCACTAAAGAATGGATATTATTTCGTCACTGGAGATAAAGAGTTTGAAAATTTTCCCAATGTTGAATTCAAGAAGAAATAATCTCAATCTTTCTTCTTAGCAAACGTTCTTGCAACAAGCAAAGGAAAAAGAATTGTAGCATCTCCAAAAACTTTAACACTCTCAGCTTTAGGAAGAATCTTGCCCCAAGAAATTGCCTCTTCAGGCAAAGCTCCAGCGTCGCTTCCATCAAACTCTTGCGATGTATTGACGTAAACGCTATAATCTGCTCCATTACGAAGCATATTAGCATTAAGAATAGCGTGCTTGACGACTCCTACCCCCAATATAATCAATCCAGACTTCTTCAGCCCAATTGTTGCATCATTTAATCTCTTAGTATCTCCAACTAGATCTATCAGAAAATCTTCTCTCTTAAAGCTAAAGAAATAAATATTATCTCCAATAGCTCCATCAGTCAAAGCAGGGCAGAATATCCTTATCTTATTCTTCCAAGCCCAATAGCATATGCTTCTCTTATCATTTATTCTCTCTCCCAACTTCCAAATGATATCGCTAGCTGTCGCAACTTTTCCCGTCTTCTTCTGCTCCTGATACAACTCTTCAAGA
This sequence comes from Candidatus Woesearchaeota archaeon, assembly GCA_964505875.1. Taxonomy (GTDB): domain Archaea; phylum Nanobdellota; class Nanobdellia; order Pacearchaeales; family GW2011-AR1; genus CAZDJT01. Next base: position 3,989 of record CAZDJT010000001.1, read on the forward strand.
ATAGGCTGGAAAAAAGCTTCAAATTTTACATAAAGGTCATTAGGGGCATAAACATTCCCAATTCTATTTATCCCTTTCTCTCGCAGTTCCGCTCCTACAGCTCTGAAATCTCCTAAAATAAAGTCTCCAAGGCATTTTATTATATCTTCTTCAATGCCGCCAGCAGTTGTAACAATAACTTCAACTTTCTTGTGCTCAACTAAATAACGAAAAATATCGCGAAGCCCTGAACTAACCATGTTGCTAGTATATCCAAGAAATATTGTCGCTTTATCCGCAATCATTTTGTTTACTATTGAAACTGCTCTAGAAAACTCTGTCGCTTGAAAGCCCGTAGAAGCAAAACTATCAATTATCTTCTCATAGTCTGCCCCAGCATTGAAGTCATATCCTTTAACTCCCTTCCCTTCCACTTTCTCGCTCTTCCTTAGTAAGTTCTTCCTAGCTATTTTCTCATTATCCATAAAAAAGAGACAAAAAAGAGCTATTTAAATCTGCGGAAATCTATTTCCCGCCAAACCTTCTCTGTCTTCTTCCAAATTCTGAAACTGCTGTTTTCAAGTCAGAAGCGCCAAAATCTGGAAAATGCTTATCACTGAAATAAAGCTCTGCATAAGCAGACTGAAAGGGCATCAGGCCGGAAGTCCTTAACTCTCCGGAAGTCCTTATAATTAAATCAGGATCTGGAATTCCAGCAGAATATAAATAAGAATTAAAACTTTCCTCACTAATTTTTCCTTTCTTCTCTTCTAATATTTTATTCACAGCATTAAGAATCTCTTCTCTTCCGCCGTAATCAAGGCAAATCTGCAGATTAAACTCTCTGTATTTCTCAGTTTGCTTTTCCAATTCTTCTATAAGAGAAAGAAGTTTTCCCGGCAACCTATCTTTTCTTCCTAAATGTTTAAATCTTATCTTGTTCATCTCTAAATCTTCTCTGAATTTTTCTAAAACAGAATAAACTATCGCAAATATAGAATCAACTTCTCTCTTATCTCTCTTCCAATTCTCTGTTGAAAATCCCCAAAAAGTAATGTATTTCGTGCCGCATTTCTTTGCTTCTTCAATAAGCTCTTTAATATGTTCATAACTTGCAGCAGTATAGTGCCCTAAACTGGAATCAAGTCCATTCTTGACTGCCCATCTTCTATTTCCATCAGGAATTATAACTATATGCTCAGGTACTTCTTTTCTGCCGAAAACATGTTTGCCAAGATTAACCAAGCTCTTAGCTTTATCATAAAGTAAGTTGCCACTCGTAACAATTCTAAAATCTGGATAAATCTTCTCAGCTTCCTTCCAATAATATTTCATTCCTGTAATCTTGGAAAATCCTGGTTCTTTTTGCAACCACAAAATAAACTCTTGCAATCTCCTTTCCTCTCCTTGAGCAATAATAAAGACTTCTCCGCTCTCTTTGTTCATGACTATTCCTTTAAGCTCATTTTTTTTAGCCTGCTTTGAGATAAAATATCTGAATCCAACACCTTGCACTCTTCCAAAAAGAGATATTTCTAATTCTTTCATTTTATCTCCTCAGCTATTGCTTCTCTGAACTTAATTAAATCATCTGATTTTACCCTCGCTCCGACAGCATCTTCATGCCCTCCACCAGTCGCATTTTCAAATCTTCCAATTATCTTTTCAAGCATTTTCTTCACTCCTTTCCCTCTTAAAGAAAGATTAGATATTCCTTCTTTAATATAAGCAACAACAATATATTTGTCAGGGTAAAGATAGCAAAGTTTATTGGAAATCTCCGCACTCATGCTCATATCTCCACCATATTGATAGAAAATAAGCTTTCCCTCTGCTTCTTCTCCAGCTTTCTCCACAAAATAATCAAATTTCTTTTTCATCTCATAATATTTGCTTCTAAAGCTATTATTTGATTCCATCTCGCTAAAAACATCACTCGGCTGTCTGCAATTCAAAAGAAAATTCTGCATCTCAATGGTATGGCTTGCAGAATCCTTCAATCCAAATCCGACAGCTTGAGCTATTCTTCCTATTTCACTGCCATAATAAGCGTCAAATGGTTCTTTGAGTCCAGAAGCCCAAAATTCGGGATAATGCTTTGCAAACTCCAAGGCAAAATCAGGCATAAAATGGTCAGCAATGCAACCCATTACAGCAACCCACATATCTTCTTTCCTCTTAGTTATAGAATAAGAAAGATAAGTTACAGGCTCGGAACTTTTATCTTTGCCTTTGTTATGTGTAGGATTGTATGAATACATGTTCTTGTATGAAAACTTTTTTCTCTTCAAGTCATGATGATCAATCCAGACAATTGGTAAATTCAAAGCAGATATAAAATCAACAAATTCATCTGATATAATAGGTTTATCCAAAATAAAGACATAATCTGCTCCCAGCTCTTCAGCTTTCTTAGCATATTGCAAGTTCAATTCCGGGCTGCCTCTTATAGCAACTCCTTTCCCTCTTCCCAAGAATTTTCTCAATAAGAGAAAACTGCATAAACCGTCTGCATCATTATCATAAAAAAAGATAGGATTCTGAGCGTTCTCTAAATGCTCCCTTATCTCTTCTATCTGCTTATTTGTTAACATTAAAACAATGAAGAAAAAGCTCTTTTAAGGCTTTGTGTTTAGTCAAATTGCATAATAAATAGGATAATTATATTCGGTATATCCAAGATTGAGTTTGCTTATTTCATTCAAATCTGCAAGATCATTTGCTTTAATCATGCTTTGTGAGATTGTATACAGAACATTTTCCATATAAAGGCTTCTTTGAATTCTTTTTTGCCAATCATAATTATAAGGCTCATAATTTATTCCTCCAGGAAATTGATCTATCCCCTCATTGCCTTGAGTTCCAGAATAATAATCAGAAGAGTAATCAATTCCATTAAGAGTGCCTTCTTCAACATAAGCTTTATTTCTCCATTCATCTTCACCTATCTTTTCCCATATATTTGAATATTGATCTTTTCTTTCAGCTCCGGCAAGTTCATCTTTTGCAGGCCCATAAGTAGGCTTATATTCTTCAACATGCGTGATTTTTCCCTTTAATTCAATGCTATCTTCGTCAATATTGAATACATACGCTCCATTCCATTGTTTATATCTATTGCCATTAGAATATGAATATTGTATAGGCACAGACAGCAAATTTTTTTCTTTATTGAACAAAAATGCTTTATGCTCATAAAGTGCTTCAGAACTGCTCCAAGTCCATTGCCCATCGCTCTTAATAGCATACTTTGCTTTTTCTACTGGATTAGAAACATCTGAAACATCAAACAGCGCTATTTTAACTCCGGAAACTCTTCCTTCTTCATTTGCATCCATTCCGATGCCTATAATAGTATCTTGATCATAAGGATGTAAATAGCTTGAGTACCCGGTTACTTTCAAATATCCTAAAATTTCTGGCTTCTCTGGTTTGGATAAATCAATAACATAAAGAGGATCTACCTGCCTGAAAGTCACCATGTAAACTCGGTCACTAATAAATCTGGAAGAATAAATTCTCTCTCCTTTTGCAAGATCTTCAACACTTCCAATTATTTCCAAATCTTTATTCAAAACATAAAGATGATTCAAGGTGCTATCTCCCCAGCTTCCAGTTGTAACTGCTGCTCTTAAATTGCCTTTATATTCATCCAATGAAAACTGATTTAATAAATGCCCGGGAACTTCACCGCTTGACTCGTATTTAACATTCAAGCCATCAATCTCAATTTTATGAATAATCGTTTTCTCGTATTCTTTGCTTATCTTTATTCTTGCTTTCTCAATTGATTCTGCCAATTTCTTATTAAAATCACTTCCTTCGTCAGTCTTGCCTAAACTTTTTGAATAAACAGCAACAACTTTCATAATAACTGACTGCTTTTGATAAATATAAGTATTAGATTCCAAGACTTCATTTATTTTCTCCTTATATGATTGGGGCATTAAAGGAATAATTCCTTCTTTTATAAGAAGCTCAGCCTGTTTATCATAATCTATCCATTTTTGAGAAGTTAAATAAATATTATTCTCAGAAACATAAATTGTCCCGGACGCGCCAAGTAAATATGCTTTAACTTCTGCCTTCTCCTCTTCTAAATCAATTGCATTTACATAAGTAAAAACAAAATTTTCATCATATTCATCAGAATAGTAAATATCATCAATATCAACTGCTTTTTCAGTTCCATCTATAGAATACATAGGTCTTGGAATGCCATAATTATACAAATACTGCTGCGATACTAAATATATAGTGTCTCCAATCATTCTTGCATCCATATAATTTCCATTGAATGAATAATTGCCTTCAGGAGCGGGTTTCTTCTTATCTGAGATATCATAAACAAGCACATTTGTTTTACTCTGAGAATATCCTCCGCAGCCATATCCAGAACAAGGGGCAATAATGCTTTCAGCAACTGCTGCAACACCACCAATTGCTGCAGCACCACCAATAAGAGAATCACTGTAATAACTCTGCTGGCTCTGCATAAAAATAATTAACTTGTCTCCATTGACAAAAATATTTTGAGCTCCGCCAGTGATATTTATCTCGCTAACATTATGCATTTGTTCAGCAGGATAGGCATCGACAATAGCTAATTTATTTCCTGAAATAGTATAGATATACTTGCCATCATTCTTGACAAAATCTGGCTCATCTACCCCTTTAACTTGCACATTTGTCTGCGAGTAATCAGAAGCACTCTGGCTCCCGGATTTCATCTCTGCACTTGCTGTCTGAGCAGCTGTATTTGCAGAATCAGAAACCATACCGCCATATCCTTCTCCAAATCCTCTTCTGCTTCGATTCGCCTTTTCCTGCAAATAGTTTTCAAGCTCTGCATACGATGAAAACTGATTAAATGAAGAGTCCTCGCTTCCATTGTTTATGGCTAGCCTATGACTTATCATTCCAATTAACGCAATTACCAAGATAACCCCCAATAATGCGATTAACATAACAACAGGAACAGAGCTAATCATTTTTTTAGGGGAGATTAATATCTTCTTGTTAGAAAGTTTATAAGTGGGTATTTTCTTTCCTTTTATACTCCAGAAAAAGCTCTTGGTCTTTTCAATCAATCCAGATTCTAAAAGCTTAGCAATATTATAGCCAACAGTGTTCAATGGAATACTTAACGCTTGAGAAATGTCGCTTTCACTCATCTCTTTCTCAGCTAAAAGCCCTAAAATTCTCTTGCACGTTTTATTTGCCATTACTTCTGCAATTATTCCTGCTCTTGGATCGTCTATATCAAAATCTATTCGTTTATCGGTCATAATTCATCCAAAGAAAACATGTATATAAACATAATGAAGACTCCAATCATAATCGGAGCGATAAAGAAATAATCACAATAATATTTATATACCTCGCAATTCTGAATAAGATATGAACAAATGGACAGAACTTTTGCTTGGCCTTATCTTAGTTATAGTAGGAATATTAATCTGGTCAATGACTCAAGGCTCCGGCTTCTGGGATTTCGGAACAGCAGCATGGGAAGTTCTTAAAGGCAGTGTTGTCTGGATAATTATAGGTCTTGGTGCCCTCTTCATCCTCCTTGGTATCTCTGATTTGAAGAGCTGATATTGTAAAACAATAATTAATTTATACTCTTTCTTCCAAAGACAATCATGCTTTACTGTAAAATATGCGACATGTGGGAATGCGACAAGCACGTCTTCTCCATAGGAAAAACAAAAAACATACTCTCTTTCTCAGGCTCTTCTCCTCCTGAGATATTTATAGGAAGATGGAATTATCCAAATGTCTACACTGGAATATTAAGTCCTGAAGAGCATGGAGATACTGCCGCTCTCTCCTCTCCAGAAATATGGCATGAGAAGAAACTCTCAATAAAAGAGATTTTAAATAATAGAAATAAGCTTATCTATGGAAGACAGCAATCAAGCATTAACAATCTCCGCTCCGAATTCTCAAGAACAATGCAGGAAATTGCCATGACTCACCGCCCAATATCTGCCTCTTTCTTTCTAAAGAAACCAATTCAAGCTCATGAAGAGAGGGATGCAAAAGTTCCTCTAATATCAAATGCGGCTCAAGTTGAGAAAGTAAAACTTGATGAGAACACGCAAATAAAGCCAAAAGTGGATTATATAGTAAATGATAAAGATGCAAAGTCAGTTAGTTCAATAGTGGAACTGGACAAAGCAGGAATAAATACTTCTTCTATAATCAAAATTCTTTCTGCAGGGCTTCTTGGATTGAAAAAGAACAGAAAGCTCGTTCCCACTCGCTGGTCTATAACTGCAACTGATGATACTTTAGGAAAAGAGAAGCTAAAGAAAATACGTTATTTGCCGGAAATATCTTCAATCTCCCTCTTTAATGCAGAATATTTAGGAAATCACTATGAATTTCTTCTTCTGCCTGACAAATGGAGTTTTGAAGTTATAGAAATATCATTAAAAAATAATGGAATCTGGCAAGATTATGAGAAATTCGAAGGGAGAAAGAATTATGCAGATGATGTTACTGGAGCATATTATGTAAACCGTCTTGCCGTTTGCGAATATCTTGAAAGAATAAAAAGACAAGCTTCAATCCTCGTGTTAAGACAGATAAGTCATGAATACACTTCTCCTCTTGGCGTAGGAATCCTCAGAGAAACCAGCCGTGCAGCTTTTGCAAAGAAACCCGAAACTTTCTCTTCTCTAAAAGAAGCTTTTGCAAAAATCCAAGAAAGAATAAAATTACCGATAGAGCAATACACGAAACTTTCTCTTCTCCTGAAAGATTTTGGAAAACAAAGCAGATTAGGAATGTTCTTTAGTAAGTAAAGAATCAAAGATTAATTATCATACAGAAAAGCATTAATATCATATTAAAAATATCTATATTATTATAATAGCTGTCTAATTCTTATAGATATAAAGTTCAAGACAGAGAAGTAAGTTCTCTCAATTTTTCTCCAGGATATTTAGCTTCTAATATTCCAGTTCCAATAAGAAAACCATCAACATGATACATTAAAGATTCAACATCATCTCTCGTCCTTATGCCAGATTCAGATATTACAAACTTGTCTTTAGGAATCAACTTTGCTAAATTTAAAGTCTTATTTAGATCAACACTCTGAGTCTCTAAATCTCTATTATTGATGCCGATTAACTTCGCCTCTAATCTTAGAGCCCTTTCAACTTCTTCTTCACAACTAACTTCAACAAGAGCGTGCATTCTATATCTATGAGCAAGCTCAGAAAATTCAGCTAATTCATGATCATTTAGAATTGAACTGACAAGCAAAACCATATCGGCTCCAAACAATCTGGCTTGATAAATCTGATAAGGATTTACAATAAAATCTTTTCTCAAAACTGGCTTGCTCGTCTGCGCTTTGAAAAGCTCTAAATCTTTCAAGCTTCCTCCAAAATATCTCTCATCTGTCAAAACAGAAACAGCTCTGCAATAATGGTCATAAATGCCGGTTAGTTCTTTTATATTATTCTTTCCACTAAAATCTTCTCCAGAAGGAGATTTTCTCTTAAATTCTCCAATTATATTAATCTCTCCTTTCGGAAAGATAACTTCTAAAGAATCCACTCTAGCCTGAGTAACTCTATTAAAAATACTGTTTAAAGAATGCCTTCTCATTTCAGCACTAACTTCTTCTCTCTTGTGCTTGACAATTTCTTCTAAAAGCCCCATAAACAAACCTCTCAAGAAGCATTTATATGTTTTATGTCAAAGTTAACAAATAAGAATTAATCTCTGCTCCAAGCAACAATTCCGATTATCACAAAGTTTACAAGAGGAATCAAAAGCAATATAGAAAGCCATCCAGGTCTCTTTACAGCTTCAAATAACTTCCAATTCCAGATAATAACATAAACTAAGAAAACCAGCTGAGCAATAATTCCTATAAAAGGTATGAAAATTCCAATTAAAAGCAACCAAGGCCACCAATGCATTTTAGAAGACTGAAAAGCAATAATCAAGGGTCCAAAAAAAGGTATCCACGCAAGTCCTGGAGATTTCTGCTTTGCCTTCTTGGCAATCGACATATAAGCAAGAGAAGTATAAATATAAACTGCTATAGCAAAGAAAACAAAGAAGAAAGCGACAAACAAAGCTGCTAAGGGTTCAGTTCCTGCGTAAACCATTACGCCTTATTCTCTTTTATAGCAGCTTTTATATTTCTATTAAGCTGAACCATTGAATCTTCAAGCTGCTGCTTATTCTTAGTTCCTGTGCAAACTAGCTTCCCGTTTGAAAAAAGAAGAAAAGTTGCTGTTGGTTCTGCTAACTTGTAAACCAATCCGGGAAATTGTTCAGGCTCATATTCCGTATTCTCCAACTGAAGAGCAAGCATATTCAAATTCAAACTTAAGTCAATGCTTCCAGAAGCCACAATATTTTGAACAGTTATTTTTGGAACATCAGTTATCTTCACTCCTATTTTCGCTATTTGCTTTATGACTGCTTTTATAACTTCTTTGACTTGTGCAACGCTCTTAGTTCCTGTGCAAACAAGATTACCAGAAGAGAATACAAGAACAGCAGACTTCGGTTTTTCCACTCTCAATACAAGACCGGGGAATTGTTCAGGATTATACTCAGTATTGCTCTGTGTTCGTGCAAGTTTTGTCAGAGAAACTTCTTTTCCGAGAGAAGTTGTAGCAACGATATTCTGGACTTTAAGATTTGATTTTGACTTAACCATGTGCCCTTTATAAAGAAAATCGATTTATAAAGGTTTCTTTCACTTCCTCGCAGCTTTCTCTATATCTTCCAAAGTTGAATATCCCCTATCTTTCTGTCCGGCCTGTAAGCTGTTATTCTTGGAAAACGAAGAGCATATCCAGAACTGTAGCTAGGACTCTTCTGAATATTCTGATAAGTAACAGAAACAACTATCTTCGGCTTTATCATAACAGAGCTTCCATCTTCTTTTGTTATTAATGGCTTCAAAATCTTAGTCATCTCAGTATAACTCGTCCCTTCTTCCTCTTTTTCTTTAAGTCCGGAAGAAACTCTTCCAACTTCTCTGAAATCAGAATCATCACGGCAAGCAACAATAAAACTGGAAAGCCATCCCCCTCTTTTGCCAGTTCCATATTCAGCTCCAACAATTACCAAGTCCAAATCTTTCACTTCCGGTTTCAGCTTAGCCATATATCCAACTCTTCTACCAGGTTTGTAGGGAGCGGAGACGTTCTTTATCATCAGTCCCTCCTCTCCTGCTTTCAGCGCCTTTGCATAAAACTCTTCAGCTTTCTCTTCTTTGTCTGTAACAATCTGCTCTGACAGCCTGATAACTCTTTCTTTTTCTTTAATAATCTTCTTCAGAATTTCTCTCCTCTCAAGAAAAGGCAAGTCCATCTTGCTTTCTCCATTGTAATAAATAATATCAAAAACATTAAGTTCCACAGGCAAGCTAGCAAGTGTCTCTTTTATATTATACTTCCTTTTTATTCTCTGACTTATTGCTTCAAAAGGCTTATATTTTCCAGTTTTAGGATCAAAACCAACGGCTTCTGCATCAAGAATAAAACTTTCTCCATGAATATTCTTCTTCACAGCATCAATAATATCTGGGAACTGAGAGCTGACATTCTCCAGCTTTCTTGTAAATAGCTTTATCTCATCTTTATCTTTATTGACTACAAGACGGAAGCCATCATATTTGTATTCAAATGCTGCAGGCCTGCCGCAGATTTCAAAAGCATCTTGAATACTCTCCGCTTTAACAGCAAGCATTGGATTCAACGGCCTTCCCGGCTTCAAATGTATCTGCCCTAACGCCTTTTTTCCCTTGTCCGCAGAGTCAAAAACAACAGCAAAATCGTTGGTCATGTCAAAAGCATGTTGAACAATCTCAGGCATTTCCTTGTCCTCAAAGTAGAAAGCAGAAGATATAGATTCAACAATTATAGCAGAAGCAACTCCTATTCTCAAATCACTTAACAAAATTCTTATAATATATTTTGCCTCAAATGAATCTGCTGAGCTCAAAAGCTCGGCACAAAGCCCCATTTTTCTATCTACGGCTCCTTTCCCCTCAACTTCCAGTATTTTATGAAATATCTCAAAAGCTTTACCGACTTCAAGTCTTTTAGAAAACAAAGCAGTCTGTCTTCTCTTCTCAGCATAATGATAAGCAATCTCTCCCAAGTCTCCTTTCTTCTTAAATTCCTGAACAACTTTCTCACTAGAGATGCCGAAAGCCACACTTATGGCCTTAATAACCAGCTGCTGAGATATTCCAAACTCTCCTTCATCATAATCTGGAATGACTCTTCCCCTCAGAAGATAAATCCATTCACTCTTCCCTTTTTTCTTCAAAACACGGAGAAATTCAGATAATATTTGTATTTTCTCCAGTCTCTTTGTCGTTTTCGACAAAGCTTCATAAACATCAACGAATTCCTTGAATTGCATAATCTACTATCATTTTCTGAATATTTAAACATTCAGAAAGGTGAATGTTTCTAGTTCAATAAAGGAGAAAGATAATTAATTATTAAAAAAACCTTATAAGTAGGAAATTGCATTACCAATTTGTCTATATTTTAAACATAAAAAATCAGCTATCTTAGTACTAAGAAACTAAATTAAGCAGGAAATTGCATTACCAATTTGTCTATAGGTATGTGTTGGAGGACTACCAACTGGACAAGTAGGATTAGCAGCACACTCTCCATAATTAGGATATTGCTCAAGACATGACCAAGTATACCTTCCAGTTACATTAGCTGGTAGACAATTAGTAACAATATAATAACCGCCAGCGCCAGAACAAGAACAAGCACTACCATAATAATTAGATGTTCGCTGACAAGCTACTTTGCTAGTAACAACACAAGCACCATTAATGCATCCATTAATATAAGAACAAAGATAGGTTTGATTTGTTTCAGAAGTACCAGAGCAGGAATATTCAGTTAAATTTCTAGTAGCAAGACTATTTATAGTAAGACCATTATCAGTGCAGAAATCTGAATGTTCAAATGAAATGCCATTAACAAAACCGCTTGTCGTTCCTCTAGAATTATAATTCAAACCGCCATCACTATCAATACAAGTCGTATCAGTAGATGAAATTGTTTTTATCAATTGTATCCCATTTATCATAGGACCATAAGATACTGGAAGAACTTGAATATTAATTCCAGTGCTTCCTACAACAATTCCTTTATATAAAACATACTGCAGATTTTGCTGCCAGGTTGAAGAGCTAAAGACAGAAGAACTGGTAGATGTCTGTTTTACACCATAATTAACGCTCGCTGTAACATTATATTTACCTGCTTGTGCGGCTTTGTCTCCATGTCCATAAATATAAAAATCATAAGTTCCGGCAGGAATTCCAGTTAAACCAATAGCGACTTGACCACCAGACTGATATCTGTATGATCCCATCATCTTATCATTGACAGCAAAAGTAGCACCATATTTTCCAGAAAAAGTTGTGGTAAAAGCTAGTCTGACCGAACTAACCGTATTATTTGCAAATCTCATAACGCTACCGCCATCCTTATTCCAATAGTCTCCAAGATTTCCAGGTGCAACTCCCGCTCCAACCTTCGATGAAAGCACATTTCCAGTGCCAAAATCAATATTAACAAGAAAATTATTAGATACACCAACGGGACTTAATCCTACACTCTTTTCAAACCAAGTGCTGGGATTCCACCAAACAGCAGAAGCAAGAGAAACAAATAAAACGGATAACAAAGCAAAAAAGAAAACATTTTTAGCAAAACTCTTTTCATTTTTAGCAAAACTCTTTTGATTAATCATAATAACCTCTAATTATTAATAGGAGAAGAAATCATATATATATCTTTCGTTGATGAAGAATACATTAAAAAAACTTACTCTATCTTAACATTCTGCTTTGCCTGATTGACTCTATCCTGCTGCTTCAAAGACTTCACAGTAGAAAGAATAACAAAGAGTATTGCAATTATAGCGGCCGCAAATAAGACTGCAAGCCCTATAATAATATAATCAGGAACACTCTTCTTTCCCGTATTGCCAGAGCCAGAAAGAGATTTATCATCCCCAATTAATTGAACATCAATCTGAGGATTCTTGTCTTTGTATCCTGCAAACTTCAGGATAAGATCATCTTTTCCATCTCCATTTATATCGACTTGCTTTGTTTCACCAACAGCTAAATCTACTTTAACCGGTGTAGACTGAATAAGCAAAGAAACTTTATCTTTTTCAATAGCTACTACAGTTATTTTATGTGCCTCTCCAGCATAATTAAAGTAGTAAGAACCATCAACACTGACTGTCTGCTCAACATTATCGCTACCTCCGCTATTTACAACAAACACGACGCTTTGAGCAACCGTTTCTGTAATAACTGGAACTGTTGTTGTACTTCCGCTGCCTCCTCCGCCTCCACTGCTAGAAGATTCAACAGCAGTAAAACTTATATTAGCATTCTGCAAAGTTCCCTGCTCATCAACAGCATTAACAGAGAAAGTGTATCCTCCTGCAAGATTGCTTAAGCTTCTCTGCAAAGAATAATCTGAAGCGTTATACAATGCCTTTACTTCAGAAGCTGAAAGACTTCTATTGAATACAAGAAATTCATCCATTGTTCCATTGAAAGGAACATTCCAATATCCTGAATAATTTCTTACACCTCCACCTATTTGCAAAGAATTCATAAAAGTATAGTTGAGTCTTAAATTCTTATTATTAGTAGAAGAAGAAACAAAGATTCCATTGTTATATCCTCTTGCTGTAGAACCATCCCAAGTAAAAGCAATATGTGTCCAATTTCCCAAAGTAACTTCATAAGGGGATGGAAAAGCCAGGTACAAACCACTATTATCATCTGAAATTCCATTCATAACAAGAATAGGCGTATTTGATGATGTATAAATCCATATGGGATGAGTTCCGTCAGCAGTATCCGCCATTGAATCACCTATAGTAAGATATGTTTTTACATAATTAAAAGAGTCCATCTTGCTATTATTAAACCAAAATGAGATAGTATAGCTAGTAACATTAAAAGGTAAAGAGGCATTAATCCCGCCATTATAACCATTCATAACAAAAGCTCCTCCAAATTTACCATTAGGTATTGGATATCCTGAATTGTAAACAGTAGCATTTTTGCTCTTCCCGCTCCAGTCATAAATTTTCGTGTTGTTCTCTCCAACTTCGCTCTTGTTATCAAATCTATACCAAGCCAATAAACCATCTGTAAAGAAAGCATAAGTCCTGTTGCCCATAAATCCAAGGCTTGTTGATGCATTCAAAGTCACATCTGTCCCAGTCTCACTACCATCTCTCGGACTAGGAGAAACGAAAGTAATATTGTAAACTGTCGTATTGACAATAAATGTTCTTGACAAACTATTTCTATTTCCTAAAGTATCATTTGCATAAACTATAAAACTATAAGTCCCGTTTACAAGTGTAGAGTTGCTTGAATTATAGTGTAAATTATCAGAAGAAGCAATAGAATAATTTGTCACTCCAGAATTGAAGCTATAAAGCAAAGAGCTTCCATTCTCATCCAAAGAAATATTAAACAAAATAGGCAGAAAGTGATAAGTTGAACTTAAAGGAGAGAAAATAGTAATATTCGGCCCAGTAATATCATTCAAAGTCACCGTTCTCTGCTCAGTATTATTTCTTGCCCCATTTGTATCGTAAGCATAAGCCTTGAATGTGTGCGTCCCCGCAGAAACAAAGCCTGTAAAGTTATGTGAATAAGGATAAGCAGAAGAATTATACAAAGATTGAACTTCATCTGCAGTTAAAGTCCTATTAAAAAGCATAAATTCATCCAGATTTCCAGCAAAGTCGCTTCCACCAAATGGATTTGTTCCAATTACAGAATCTGTAACAGGATTAGGATGATTTCCAACCGTGCTATTAGCTCCTTTTAAAACTCCATTCACATAAATCTTCAGTCCTGTCCCAGAATTATAAGTTCCAACAACATGCGTCCAAGTATTAAGAGGAATTTCATCTGGACTTTGGGCAATATTCCACTGAGTTCCATTTTGAATTTGAATTCTAGGACTATTATGGACAGAATCATAACCAAAAAGATAAGTGGTACCAATACTGACTGCTTCTCCATAAATAAACTGATCTCCTTGCGATGTTAAGTAAACCCAAGTAGAAATTGAAGACTGAGTAAGATTAGATATGAACTGCCCTCCAGCAGGATATACAACATCTCCGTCGCCGTCAAAATGGAAAGAATTATTGAATATTCCAGAGCTATTCTGAACAGCATCTCCCTCAATACTTCCATTAATGCTGTAACTGCTTGAATCAATCGGATTCCCAGAACCGTCAACATCATCAAAAGTATACCATAACTTCAAACTTCTATCAAAATCAACAAAACTATAATGGCTTCCAGTTCCTCCAGAAGTTGAAACATTTACATAAATAGAAGTAGAATTTAAAGTCGATTCATTGCTAGGAGTAGGTGCAGTAAAGTTGATAGCAAATTGAGGAGGGTCAACAATATAATCAAACTCTGCTCCTGCTCCCTCTACTTTCAAGTCAAAGACATCTTGACTATGATTTAAAGCTGTTAACAAAATCCTATATTTCTTATCTTCAGAAATTGTTCCAAAGTTAGCCAGTTCTTTATCTCCATCTTTCTCATAAACTTTAACGTTCGCTATCCCCGAACTCTTAGCATAAATAGTAATATCATTCTCAGCAGTCAAATTTCTCTCAAAAGTCACACGAACAAAATGCTCTGCAGGAATTTCTTCAGTCCAATTATTATCTCTTTCTTTAACTAAATTATATATGTCTTCAATGAAAGTTCTATTCTCATCTAAATGCTCGGCTTTAGTTATATAAATTATATCAAAAGTCTGATTGCTCAGATGAGGAACAACCCACTCAACATAATCTACTCTCCCATCTCCATCTAAGTCATAAGCGTCAAAAGGCATTTCCTGCCTTGAATATCTTTCGCTTGCTTGTGATGAAATAGCCTTGCCAGTAATTGAACTTTCATAAATAAAATCATTTTCCCCTATTACAATCTCTTCAGGAACATCTTCAACACTCTTTATCTCCGCTCTCTCATTTTGATTATAATTACGCCAGTAAACTCTTATTTTATCTCTATCTTCAAGAGAAATTGAATTATCAAGTAAAGAAGAAGCAATAACATCAGTATAGTACAGCTCATCAGGAGCAGAAATAATTACGCTTTTTCCGCCAGAAATATTTTCCTCACGAGCTTCAGGAGCTTCAGTATAATATTCAATCAAATAATCCTGTGCGTTATCATTTAGATAAACTTGTATGTTATTATTGCTTGTTTCCACATCAGCAATAGCGTTCCCTGTTAGATAAGAACCGAAGTTTTTAATTAGCTTATTAAAGTAATTCTCATTTTTCACATAATCATCTATTGCTCTTCCAGTTATCTCATTTCCTGATGCATCAGTTATCTCTCTCTTTTCCACTTCTTTCTCAACTCCTTCCTCAACTTTCTTCAGAGTAATGTTCTCCGCATTTGCTGGTAACTCAACGCTTAAATTATCTGCAGTTTCCAGACTTACGCTCTTCGTCCACTTTACAGGCTCGCCAACAACTATCCTGCTTCTTAATGTAGTTACGCTTACCGCTCCAGAAGAAACAAGAATGATAAAATTATTGCTGCTTGCTTCATCCTCTCCAGCGTAAGCAAAGAAAGTCCCAACTGCAGATCCCTTGAATTCAGATTCGGCGGTCAGTTTTACTTTCTCGCCTGTAAACTCTGCTTTTATCTCTCCTTTGGAAGTAAATGAATAACTCTCAGCGTTGGAGAAATAATTAGACAAGTCTAAAACTGTAGAGCCACTAGCAGGCACACGTATAATTGGAATCTCAGCCAGAACACCGAGAGAACTATTAGACAAAACAGTGCTATCGTTTTTTCTAAGCGCTAATTTGCTCTCTTCTTTGTCAATAGAATATTCACCATATTTTATTTCCGCTTCGAGTGAATTTCCATTGACAACTATGCCCAGACTTGACATGTTTACGATATAAATTCTTGTGCTAGAACCGGAAAAATCAGGGCCAAAGCCCTCTTCATCAATTCCATATTCAGTAGAGATAGTTAATATTCCATTTTCAACATCAATATTCAGTAGACTGCCATCAATTTCTTTACCATTAGCGTAAATACTTCCTTTAACAATTTCAGCGCCATCATACTTTCCCATATTATGAGCAAATGGTTTGCCTTTGCTCGCACTGCCGCTTATCTTCTCTTCATTTGAAATAACATTTCCAGTTAAATCGCTTCCTTCTGAAACTTGCACTGAAGGCCCCTCAGCCACGGGGACAGTTACATCTGTTTGAGTTTCAGCATTAGTATCTTCACTGCTTTTTTCTTCACCAACTTCTTCACCTGCTTGTTTTGTCAGCAAAACATCAAAGCTTATTTTAGGGTATTCTGTCTTTTTCCCCTTAAATCCATATCCTTTTCCTTCACCAGAAATATCAGTTCCTTTAATATAATATGAACCATAAGAATCTCCTTCTCCGGCAACATCTGAAAGCAAGAACTCTTTAGTCTGATTTCCTAAACTAAGAACAAGCAGAGAGTTTTCAGGCATCAATTCACCGGAAAAAACATTGAATATCAAGTTTCCAGCAAGAATCTCTCCCTGAGAATATGAATCTTTAATGTCCAAGCTAACTCTCCCAGTTAAGTTTTGCTTTACTCCCCCTTGAAGCATGAAAATAAGAGCAATTCCGACAACAAGTATAATAACTGCCAGAAGAAGATAAAGATTTGCTTTCTTTTGCTCAGTTCCTATATAACTTGTTACAACTCTGCCTTCAACTCTTTTGGTCTCATATATGTAAGGGCCATATACTTTTCCTCCTTTTTTTATAAATTTCCTATGCGTCACTTTTGTAAGATAACTCTCTTTTAGCTCAAAAAAAGAGGATTTTTATGTTTATAAGCATTTCCAATAAGTTTTATAGGTAAGAAAGTGTGAGATAACTGATAACTTAGATAAAGATAAAATATAGAGGTGTGAGATAACTATATTTGATAAATTAGAACATTAATAATATAATTATTATCATAGTATAATAAGATAATAATAGTTATCTTACAGATATTAAATCCATCCTCTTTTCTTTATACCGTCGTTGACTATTTGAAAATCGAGCTCTTCTTCTCTCAGGCTCCTGTGCTTCCTGAGAAAAGCTTTTCTCTTTCCACTGTCATTAACAAGTTCTATAAGGCATTTTCCCCAATATTTTAAAATATCTCCCCCAACCATCTTCGTTTTATCATCCCAATTGTAAACCTGATTTGTTACTATTACAGGAATTTCTCTCTTTCGCGCTATCTCAGCAAGAGTTCGCATCTGCCTGACAAGTTCAGAATTAGTCTTCTGTATCTCATTTGCATCTTTTTCTCTAGCTGAAGCAAAATCAAGCCTGTAAAGCATAGTCATGCCATCAACTATAATCAAGCTTGCCTCTTTCTTCAAATATTCCAAAAGAGTCTCAAAAGCTTTCTTTTGCTCGCTAAAACTTGTAGGTTTTAAGAGTAAGATATTCTTCAAAACTTCCTCTGTTTCCAAGCCAGCAAGCTGTTTTACTCTTTCAGCGCTAAATCCGCCCTCAGTATCGATAAATATGACTTTCTTACCTTTCTTTGCCTGGGAAACTGCAGCCATCAGACAGAAATTTGATTTCCCAGAACCAGGCGGACCATAAATAACGCTGACAATATCTGATTCATAGCCTCCGTGAAGCCATTTATTCAAGTCATAGCTTCCTGCAGATATCTTTACCATTAAAATAAAATAAACAAAGAGTATATAAAAATAATTATCTTTCGTTTTTTACCTCTTTTTCTTCATTGCAGACCCTGAATGTTGTTTGCACATCATACAGTGTTTGCAGGCAAAAGAGTGTACTAAAAGCACTATAGCAGCAATTATTATTACCCATCTGGAATTCACAGCCCCTAACAAATTAGGCCATATAGCCAAAACGCCAATAATAACTGCAATTATTGCTTCGCAACTCTTACAATTGCAACTCATAAAACACCTCCATAAGAAGAATAGTCAATAGACATTAATAAATCTAACTAAGGCGAGAATATCAAAAAACTTACTTCTTAAGCAAAGAAGCAAATTTAGCAGAATCTTTCTTTAGAATAGCAACAGCATCAGCAACAGCTTTCTTCACAGTCCCTTCTGAACTCTTTATTCTGAAAATAACTGGTTTTGACGGATGTTCTCTCTTCCAAGCAGCAAAGTCAATGCCATTATTATTAAGATAAACTCTCAGAACTTCAGCAATAGTAATATTATCAATTGAAAGCTCAACTTCATGCTTATCGGACTTCAATATCTCTATATTCATACAAATCAGTTTACTAAAATGTATTTATAAAGCTTTCTAGATTTTTGTTTAACAATAGTTTAGGAATAATTAATCGCTAAATCGTCAATCTATCTTTCGTTATTGCAACACATTATTTGAAGTTATTTATTACTCTCATCTTCATCAAAAATCTCAATATCTTCCCCAATAATCCCTTTTTCCATTTCCTTTAAATTATCAGATATTCTTTCTTTACTGCTCATTTTTCCCTCTTCTTTCATAGAAGAACTTAAAGCTTTCTTCATCGGAGACTCCTGATAGTTTACTTCGCCTTTTCGCAGATTTATATTATAAAACTTTTCCAATTTATTTATTAAAATGTAATCGTAAGAAGGAAGAACACTATTTTCA
>CAZDJT010000002.1:0-21465 GCA_964505875.1 Candidatus Woesearchaeota archaeon
CTAATCATATTCATACAATAAAGTCTTTAATTTATAATTTAAACCTTTCTTAGAAATCTACTCTTCCTCTTCTTCATCTCTTATTCCAGCTTTCGTAACATAGAACACAGTCTCATTGTCTGGTAAGTTCGGACTGTCAATAAGCTTGGCAACTCTGCTTCCCTGCTTTCCACGACGGAAATACATTCTGAATGTGGAATTATGCACTATAAACCCATTAGCTACGTAATTCTCATTCTTTGGCACGGAAAAATCATATAAAACTTGCTTATCCTTATTCTCAATAATATTAATTTCTCTTATCTTCTCAAACTTAATTTCTCCATTTAATAACCTAAAGATAAATTCAATTTTCTGTTTTATCTGCCTATCACTTATCTCGCATTGCATTAGAGCATTAAATGCGTTATTTAATTCTATTCTGCTTATCCATTTATATTCAGCTGTTCTTGGCTTTATGAATTTACTATACTCGAGTCCGCACGATTCCAATAAATATCTAAGTTCTTTTCTTCCAATAGGCATCATTTCATATGAATATTTTTCTTCCAATTCTTTCACTTTCTCCATAAAAGTTTTCTGCTTATCAGAAGCAGTAAATCCAATTTGAACATAATTCTTAATATCTTTATCAATTATTCTTAGTATGTTTATTTTCTTACTTCCAATTCCAAATTTGATAGTACTTCTTACTCCTGCTCTTAATAGGAAAAGTTGAAGATATCTCAATATTTTCTCATTCTTTTGGGACACAGATATATATGCTCTCTTTCTGTTCATGTGGCCTTCTGCATCCACAAAACCTTTAATGAAAGCCAATACTGTTTCTTTTTTAGACTTGCCAATGTAATCGTATATATTGGGCAAGATTAATGAAAAAACATCACTTATCTCACTAGAATTGATACTTAAATTCCAACAGTTTTTACCCTTAACTTTTTTTATACTTCCAGATAAATTAAATGTCTGCTTGAATAAAGAATTATAATGCTCTAAAACTTCTATTCTTGCATCTCTAAATCTTAAATCTCTTTCTCCTAAACTTCCATCACCTATAAAATATCCAAATATCTGTGCAAAATCAGGGGTTAGAAATTCAGGTATAATTAAATCTCTATGCTTATAACTAATAACAGGCATTATTTGTAAAAGCTGATTACCTGTATGAATTTGCAGTTTATCCAAAACTTCAACAGAAGTTGGCCACTCCCGATTTAAAACTCTTCTTAATTGCCTCGGAGTAATTCCTATTTGCTGACATATTTCTTTTCTCGTTATTTTATCTTCAGCAAGTTTATTTATTATTTTATTAGAACTGTCTTTATCCAACTTCCCAATCTTTCTGACTTTAAATTCAGGAATCTTAACATTATCTCCTTCAATATTTATCATCCTCGCTTGAGCAATAAATTCGCCTTCTTCCAAATTTTTAGCTTCTTTCTCTACCATTCGAAAATCTTCAATAATAAAAAATCTATGCAAACCTGAACAATTTATTTGTCCATTTGTCTTGATATTATAAATCTCTTTTATATTTGGATTGACAAAGGTTTGCTCACTTTCTGCATTCTCATTTTTCATCCTAGAAAAGTCTGCCGAGATAACTTTATCTTTATTTATCAAATTTATTTCTTTAATGCTTCCATCGGAAAGCTGAATCAAAGAGTCTCCTGTCAAACAAGCGTGCCCTACTATATTTCCTCCAATAGCAGTAGTTGGATCTCCAAACATCATTGCAGGATTAGCCATTACCTGATTTGTAACATAAACTGCAAGATTATGCTGCTCAGCCATTTTCATCAAGTTATGTAAATATCTGTTTAATTTCTGCTGCCTGTCTGCCAATTGTCCTCTTCCAGCGAATTCTGCTCTAAAGTGTGCTGTTAAAGAGTCTATAATGACTATTTTAATCGGCTCCCCTTCTTTAATCATCTCATTAATTCTGTCAATAAGTAAAATCTGATGATCAGAATTGAAAGCCCTAGCAACAAGTATATTCTTCAAAACTTTTTCAGGGCTCGCCCCCAAGCCTTCTGCAATCTGTCTTATTCTCTCTGGTCTGAAAGTCCCTTCAGTATCTATAAAAACTGCCTTTCCATTTGCTCCTCCTTGTTCTTTAGGAAGCTGGACATTCACAGCCAGTGTAAGCCCTAGCTGTGTTTTTCCGCTTCCAAAAGCGCCATAAGCCTCAGTCAGCGCTTTGGTCTCAACACCCTTTCCTCCCAGAAGATTATTCAAATTCGTGCTTCCAGTAGTGATATAAAAAACATCTTCTCTCTTCTTTGAAAATTCAACGCCGTCCATGAAACCGAGCTTCATCATGCTCCTTGCGGCTTGAATTGCTTTTCTGGCAACAGCTTCTCCAACACCAGCAAGCTCAGAAAGTGCACTCGGACTCATAACAGCAAGCCCCATTAAATCATAAATGCCTGCAGCTTCCAATTTTGCCGCAATTCCAGGACCTATTCCAGGAATATCAGTTAATTTCTTCTCTTCGCTCACAACAACTTTTTCTTTTTCTTCAACTTCTTCGTTATCTTCCTTCACCATGTTCACCCTCAATGAGAATCACTATATAAATATTATATTAGTGAATAATACACTTTTTAATTGTGTATAAAAAACATCATTATCAAATAATAAAATTAAGAAAAATAAATATGTCAGTAATAATTAAGAAAACAAAGACTAAACTCTCAGCATAGCTTCCTGTTCTCACCGGTCCTTTCCACTCACTCTTAAAAGGCCAAAAAGGCCTTACTCCTTCAATAGTAAAAGAGTCTATTATTAGATGGCTTGCATAACCTATAAAGAAAGGTGCTGCAAGTATAGGAATAAAAAGAGCAAAAAATAAAGAAATAGCAAAACAAAAAGTAAGGCTATGTAGCATCCCTCTATGTTTAATAAAAATCTGAAAAGGTCTTAAAATCTTAAACTTTCCAGCATAAGAATGGATAGAATCAATATCTGGAAGTAAAACAGCAAACATAGCCGCAATGATAAAAACGGCTTTATTGTTAACATTCTGAACAAAAAATAAAGCGCATAGTAAACCGAAAGCTAAATGAGTGCGAAGCATCATATCAAAGAAAAGAAAGGTCAGATTATAAAATTATGCTTCCAATTCCTTAATCAAACCATCAACATTAACTTCCTTCGTATCTTCAACAGTAAACTCAAGCGTGTTGTATAAAGTATTGCTTCTCAAAATTCCAGAAAATATCTTTTCTTCTCCAAGGAATTGTTCTTTTTTTCCAGAAAAAAGCTCCAATGAGAAGATTTCTTCATCTTTTAATCCAAGTTGATTGATGCTTTCTCCAAACAATACTGCCCTAAAAGTCTCGCTTCCATCGTCTAAAACGAGATTAAGTAATGCTCTCTTTTTAGGCTCAACTTTACCATGAATTAAACACACTCCATCCGTAGCCTTCTTCCCGCATTCAGGACAAACTTCAAAATATCTTGGCTCAAAAACTTGGACAATAAATGCGCGAGCTTTAAACCTCTGCCCAGCTTTAGCATCTTTAAACTTAAAGAAAGAAACTTCCTGTTTCGTTACTACTCCTTCTATCTTCTCATTACTTAATTTAACATCTGCAAAAGAAGACAAATGCAATTCTCCATTTCTAACCATTGCATTGGAAATTTCAATTACATCTCCAGTCTTAATCTTACCATTTTCAACAAGAGCAATATGATTTGTATCCCAAAAAACAACTTTCACATTCGAGCTTTTGTCAGCAACAATTAAGTTAGCAACTTTCCCTTCTCTTCCATTTTTATTATAGCTTCGAACGGGATAAATATCAATAACCTTGCCTAATACGTTGGCTTTCTTCATTCCTTGAACAAGCTCAGATATGTTCATTCTCTCTTTATCAAAATTTATTCCAAGCTCTGCAGCAACAATCTGCGCAGCTCCTTCTTTTGATACAAGTCCGGAAAGCTTCGCTCTTTTAGCCTCAACTTTCCTCTCAATATCATCAGCACTCAACTTTGCCGATAGAGAAATCCTCTCAACAAGCTGCTTATAGTTATCCATCTCCAATCGCAGTAAAGATTAATTTAAAAGTATTGTGTTTCTAGACTGCAACTGATTCTTCTGCCAAATAAACTGAATGTTTATAAAGCAATTATTATAAGAGACATAATGGCAACAGTAATAATTGGAACAAGGATTCTACCAGAATCGCCGGAAGTAAATCTTGAAGAGATAAAGAAAGAAGCAATTAAAAGATTAGAGAAAGAAGGCGGAAAGAACATCGTTATAGAAGAAAAACCTATAGCTTTCGGCCTTAAAGCATTGATTGTGAGAACAGACATGCCAGAAGAAAAAGGAACAGATGTAGTAGAGTCTCTATTATCCTCAATTCCTCACGTCTCTTCTGTCTCAATAGAAGAATACAGGCGCGCCTTTGGATAAATTCAAAACTTATATAAAACTACAATTTCTAAATTAACCATGTCTTTAACAAGAGAACAGATAAAAGATTTGAGAATACAGCTTTTTGAGCAAGTCAGGCATTTGCCCGAAGATAAAAGAAGGCAGGCGGAAGAGCAGATAGAATCAATGTCTGATGAAGCAATTGAATTAATGCTTAAAGAGCAGCAAGAAACACCAGTAAAAGGCAGTCCGGCAATTTTCAGAAGCATTGTCTCGGAAGAGCTGCCATCATACAAAATAGATGAGAACAAAGACTGTCTTGCAGTTTTAGACATAAACCCTATCTCTCGAGGCCACATCATAATAATCCCAAAAAAAGCTGTTAGTAGCACGCAAAGCTTGCCAAATTCAGTATTCACTCTAGCAAAAAAGCTATCCAAAAAGATAAACAAAAAGCTAAAATCTTCTTCAACTGAACTGCAGACAGAAGAAAAGTTCAATGAGAAGATTCTTCACATAATTCCTATTTACGATTCACCTTTGGACTTATCTTCACCAAGAAAAAAAGTGTCAAAAGAAGAACTAGAAAATACTGCAAACCTTGTCAGATTCATAAGAAAGCAGAAAATAACTAAGATAAAGATGAGAAAACCTGAACCCAGTCAATTCTTAAAATTAAAAAGACGTATAGCATGATTAAATAGGATATGAGAAAAACAGGAACAAAGGGCACTCCTTCTTTTATCTCGGCTCCCGCTCTTTTCTTCTTCAAGAATCTTATATCCTCTTTGCTAAGTCCATGAACGCTCTTTTCTATAATTCTTCCTCCAACTCTAAAGCTAGCATATAGCCAATCACCTTCTCTCAATTCTCTCGCTTTCACTTTTCTTATTAAACAACTATTCTCTACAGCTTTAGTGTAAGCATACAATAAAGGCGAGATAGCAATGACAAGCAAAGATAAAACAATAATAATCTCATCTATCTTCAATACGATATTAGCGATTAAGAAAACTGCCAATAGTATAATCAAAAACTTCCAAACTTTCTTTATCTCAAGTGAAAAGCTTTTTCTAAAACGAGAAAAGTCTCGGTAAACCAAGAAGAAAGTATAAATTAAAGTATAAACTGCTCCAACACTAAATAAGATAAGAAGAAAAGAGATTAAACTGAAAGATGCAGAATAAAAAGAAGGAAAAAAAGGCAAAGTTGCTCCAACTCCCATCAAAAGCTTTGCATCTCCGCCAGCAAATATCCCCGAATAATAAAATAGATTAGCAAGAAGGAAGAAAGCTGCAAAACCGATAGCGCCAGAGATAAAAAACCAAGGATTGTTGTTTATATATGAATAAATGGCTCTGTAGGCAAGTGCAAAGATTATTAATGAAAAAGTAAGCCAATTGTCTACTTCCCTCGTTTTTATATCTTGTATTGAAGCAACAGCAAGCCAAACCAAAGCTAAACCAAAAAGAAAATAATACTCCTGCATCTTCGTATAAGAAATCTAATATTTATAAAACTCACCTATAATCAATATTCTTCGTCCTCTTTGCTTAAGTCTTCACTCATTTCTTGCTTCTGTCTTTTTCCGTATAACTAACATTTGCGGCTCTCAAAGCTCCGCCCACTTTATACTTGTTAAACCTGCTCTTAGCCCTCTTATCATTCTTGTTCCTTCTCCTCTCAGGCACACCGTAGTCCATAATCAATTAAGAAAAAAGGAATTTAAAAAGATAACTCTACTTAGAAGAAACAAGAAGATTATCGCAATCAGCAACTTTCTTTATATCGTAATATTCTTTCTCATCAGATCCAAAATATAGTTTAATAGGAAAAGCCTTCTGAGCTTTGCAATTAAGCTTTATAACACCATCTCTGGAAGCAGCATCACAGCTCACAGTTTGTTCCAATGCTTTTGAAATTAAAGAATATTCGCACGTAGCCAAAACCTGCCCATTAGTAGATATAGAATAAAGCTTGCTGCAAAAATCAGTGGGAGAATTCAAGGCAGCCGCTCTGCAATTATCAATAACTCCTGATAACAAAGAAGGCGTATAATTTCCTGCTCCTCCGCCAAATCCCTTAAAACCTACAAAAAGAAGCCAACCTACTAAAACAAGAACACCAAGGGCAATCAAAAGATTCACGATAGTAAATCCGCCCTCTCCTTCGCCTCTCTTATTCATCATTAAGTTATTTGGTATAGCATATTTATAAACCTTATGCCAAGAAATCAAATTCTAATCTTACTGGTTGTAGTTTGCCCGAAATAACAAAGCTTCTCTTGCTTTCCATCAAAATATGATATTTCTCATCTGCCTTTGCAATAGTAAGATCAAAATCTCCTTCTCTACTTTTAAGACAACCGCTAAAATCGCTTGCTTGCTTGCAATAATTCAAATCTTCTTCAAGTTCATCAAATCCTTTCAGTCCCAACTCAGAAAAGTAAACTCTTTCTTCTATTTTCGGTCTGTACAAAACTCCAATATTCGCCTCAAGTTCATCCGCTTTAACAGGAGTAGGGATAAAATTCCATAATAAAACTCTCTTCTTATTTTTAATATAAACTCCGCTTCCAATGCTAATCTCATTTAAGGAAAACTCCGTTTTATCAGAATCAAAATTCAAAGCAAACTTATCTTCTTTAACGCTTGTCTTAAAATCAGTTAAAACCTTATCTTCAGCTTTCAGCTTCTCAACTTCTTCCTTGAAGTATCTCTTTACAGAATCAGAAAATAAGTCTTTCTCCCCTGTTCTGCCAAAACTAAATTCGGAATATGCCTTTGCAATCCCCATCTGCAGCGCATTGTCTGAATAAAATCTTACTTGTTCTTCTTTCATATATACGCTTTCAATAAAACCAGCGTCAGAAACTATGCTCACAGCACTATTTTTATTTATGACATAGCTTGTCAAAGCTGCTAAAGACACAGCTAGAGTAAGTATAACAATCAAAACTACCGCTATATCTCCTCTTCTATTCATTCTTTACCTCGCAAAATCTTATTTCCCTGCCTGCAATCTCCAGCTTTGCACTTTCAAAGCAAGCTCCATTCCCAGAATCTAATATCTTCTCTTCTCCTTTTATAATCTGCAATCTGTAAACAGAAGTAAAATAACTCTTTGCCTTCGCCTCAACGGCCTTCGCTTCTTCACTATCTTTCTCAGCCAAAGCAACAAGTTCATAAATTCCTGTCTTTTTTCCGCTAAAATCTGCCTCAGAATCCAGAAATGCAGTTAGGCTTCTCTGTTCAAATATCTCTCCAGTTTTATAAGTTCCAATAATTCCCTGCTCTTTATCTTGCCCTTCAATTGAGAAAATCTCTCCAGTTTTATTCTCGGCTTTCAAACTTACAGTCGCCAACAAGAAAAGAGCGAGAATAAAAACAATTATCGGTAAAGCCGCTAGCCAAGTAAGAGTCTTTCCTATTTCTCCTCTTCTATTTTTATAATAAATCATCTTACCTGTCCCCCTTGCTGATTTGATGCGCCAATTATTCTAACTAATATTTTTTTGCCAGAAGCAAAACTCTCACTACGCCCATAAGAACATTTTGGAAAATGTTCTGCTTCTTTTACACTCTCTCCAATCTTGCAATTAGCATAAAAACTTCTGTCGCCAGCAATGAATTCCTTCAAACTTTTACCGGAAGAATCATAAAAAGACACATTGAAATAAATCTGGCTTCCCTTAATATCAACACTTTTACTTATGCTGCAGTTTTTGTAAATGTCGAACTCTGCCTTCATTCCTTCTTCTACCATCTTGCCAGAAAAGCAATTGCTTAGCTTGTTTACAAGAGCATCTGCCTCTGCTTTCCTTGTATCAACAGTCTTAGAATAAAATAAAGAGGCGCTGATGACAAGAACTACACTTATAGCTATAATAACAAAAAACATCCAGACAGAAAGAGCATACTCTCCTCTTCTATTCATTTTCTCTTGCTCCAACATTTAATATGAGGCTGTTCCTATCAATTCTGGAAGAAACAGAAACATCGCTGAAATAAGTTACCCTATATCCTTTGCCAGAACTTAAACTAACAACCAATTCATTCTTATCTGAATTTATGCTGACAATTTCTGCCTGTCCTTTTCCAGACTTCTTAGATATTTCTACCCCTTTGCTTACATCAACAACAAAAGTCATGCCTGTTTTTGCATTGTCCAAAAGCAAAGCAATCTGCTTTGCATAAGTCTGCTCATAAAGAGCAGCACCAGAAGAAGCTTTGAATATGAATATGAGCCAAATGGCAGCAACTAAGCTAACAATTACAAGAGAAACTAAAACTTCTGGTAAAAGTCCGCTTCCTTGTCCACTCTCTTCCCCCATTTTGCAATAAAATCATAAGATATTATAAACTTACCTAAAATATCTTATTTTGTCAGAATAAAATTCATTAACTTGCTTTATATAATAAAATAAATAATCATCTCGCAGATAACTGCTCTTTCCTGCTAAAAAATATATTTAAGGAATACTCTCAATAACATCACAAACTTGCTTCAAGCTCTCTTCATTGTAAGGAAGAACTCTGACAACGCTGCATCCCTTTCTTGCATTGTCTCCTGTGCTCAAATCACCGCACTTCGCAGCCGCAACTTGCTGATTTGAATAAACTCCATAACTCTGTAAGCCAATGGCTCCAACAAAGACAGCTAATGCAGCAACAGGGTATTTTTTTATTAAGTCGACGCCTTTTCTTAAAACAAAACCAGTCGGCTTAGAAGCTATAACTTTTGCACTCCCTCCAGTGAGTCCTAAAGTTGTAAGACTGGCAAGAAAAGCTTTATCATATTCAGGAGCGCTTATCTGCATGAAAACAACTCCCAACTCTCCGCTTTCTCCCTTTGGACTTCCAGCCATGGGAACATTCCCTTCTTCATCAAGAACAGCATCAGATAAATCAACTTCTTTCTGCTCAATTAAATTTCCTGCAGAATCATAACTCCCTTGATTCAGTAAAGGTAATTTATCCAATAAACTTGCTCCAATAAATCCTTCTCCAGTTCCCTCTCCAACAATATATTTGTAATAACTCATCTGTTTATTAGGAATCTGATAATTTCTCATATAATCAAGAACATTAACTTTGCTCAAATCAACTCTTGCCTTCTGCAACTTGGAGTTATCAAAAGCGATTCTTGAGCAAATAACACAGGTAGAATAAACTTTACCAACGCCATAAGTCTCAGCAGAAAATTGTGAAAAGACGCTCAGCTTTCCTTGTCCCATCATATCCCAGCAATCAACCACTCCTCCTGCTATCGTCTTAGCAACTGCATTCTCACTGTTTACTTTAACTTTCGTTATTCCGCTGGATTTGTTAAAACTATCACAACTTCCTCCAATAAGGCCGGAAGTAATGCATGTTTTCTCTGTCTTGCATTTCAAAGGAACAAAATCCTTCGCCCCAACAATGGAAGGCAAAGTCCCTCTAAATACAACAGATTCATGACATGTCTCTTTGTTAATTCTATCAGTCCAAGAATAATTAAGGAGGAAAAGAAGTAAAAGCCCGAAGCTCATTATAATTATAACAAGTCCTACAACATATTCAGTAATATCTCCTCTCTTATTCATCATTTTTTTAATCAATGCCGGTTTTTAATTATTATGAATTAAATATAGGCAAAAGATAGCGATACACAGCAAAAATAAGCAAACCAAGAGAAATTATAATCAAAAGCCAGATAATTATACTGTCTGTCTGTCCTTTCTTACTTAGCATATACTTTCCCCTCTTTCTGAGCAAAATTTACTTTAATCGGCGCATTAGAGAGAGAAATACTTCCCGCAGATAAGAAAAATCTCTTTACAGCTTTTCTGCATGCCCCCTCTTCATCACATGAAGAAAGTCTGTCTTGATTTATCGGACAGATACAAATACAACTCTCACCGCCACAGCTCTTAGGCAACTCTCTTCCTGTTTCAATGCCAAAATAACTAAACTCCCATCCTTTAGGACCGACAATCAAATAATCCTTACTTTCATTATCACGCAGAGAGCTGACTAAATTAAAAATATCTGTATTGCCTGCTTTAGCTTGCTCAATTTTTGTCTTTGCTTTGAATAAACCAAAAAGATTCACAGCCAGCATAATAAGCAGTCCGATGCAAATAGCTGCGATAACTAGCTTTATTACTTCAGGCAATATCAATCCTCTTTTATCCTCAATTATTATTTTACTTATTTGCATATATAATTATTCTCTATCTTCTTAGCTCTATTTAATTTTTCTAAATCAGAAACAGAAGGTATTCCAGTGTATCTGCCCCTATATTCCTCATCATTCAAGAAAGCAGGATCAACAATAATCGTTCCATCTTGCACTTTCGCAACTTCTGGGTCTATCTTCCAATTTACACCCCATCTGATGCTTCGGTCATTATACCAATAAAGTTTCGTTTCTCCATTCAAACTATTCAAGTAAATATATTGCTTACCATCTTTAGCTGCAAGAATTCTTCCTATTATTTCACAATTCTTTTCAGCAGACTTCACATCAGAATCTATAACTCTAACCTCTTTATCTTGCATATCGCCTTCATATCCAGGTAAGTTCTTTATGTATTGCCTTATCTCATTTCTGAAGACAAAAGACAATGCTCCAAGAATGACTAAAACTCCTAAAATAAGAAGAATTATATTATCAAAACTCGCCTCGCCTCTTTTATCTCCAATTTTACGCATTATTATCCTCCAAACTTGAAAAGATTTTCAATATAATTCAATATCCCTGTGCCTTTAGAATAAGAATCGCTAAGAATGGCAACTGCAAACACAAGCAAAAGGATAGCTAATATAATAAGTATTACCTGCCAGATAGCCATTCCTCTTTTACTCATACTCTTCATAAGAAAATACAATTTAAGCTTATTATTAAATCTAATGTTCCCAAAAGTTTATAACTTTCTTTCCCCAGTCCTAGAAATAAATAAAGAGGATAAATGGAAAGAAACTCAGATATAATAAAAGACTACAATTCTCGTGCTGGGGGTAGTACAAGAGAGATAATGAAGAAATACGCGGCCAAGATAGAAGCAGAAGTCTCTTCTCCCTCTTCCTCTTCTTCAAGAGATTACAGTCAATTCAAATTAGATATGGTAGAAGAGTTCTCACGTTATGAAAAGCTGGCAAAATCTATAGGCAATCTTATCTCTTTCAAGCCAGCAGAAAAAGACAGAATCAGAGTGCAAAAACAGCTGGATGAAGCGCATATAAATGTAAGTGCGAGTCAAGCTCTAACTCTCTCTCTTCTCTCTTTAATTATATCTTTACTATTTACTCTCGTCATCTCTGTAATTCTATACCTTGCTAACCCAGACATAGGAACAAAAAATATCCTTCTTATAGGCTTTCTCGGAGTCGTAGCTGGTTCCTTCTTATTCTATTATACTTACACAATGCCGAAACGGCTTGCGAATCAATGGAAATTAACTGCTTCTTCTCAAATGGTTCCAGCTTTGCTTTATGTCGTAGTCTATATGAAAACAAATTCAAATCTGGAAAGAGCAATAGAATTCGCTTCCGAGCATCTTGAGGGCCCTCTTGCTCTAGACTTCAAAAAAATATTATATGATGTAGAGATAGCAAAATACTCAACAATAAAGCAATCTCTTGACTCTTATTTAGAAAACTGGAGAGAATACGCTCCTGAGTTTGTAGAATCTTTCCATCTTGTAGAATCAAGTCTTTACGAACCATCAGAAAGTAGAAGAGTTCAGATTTTAGAAAAAGCTCTTCAAGTTATTCTTGACGGAGTCTATGAGAAAATGCTTAAGTTCTCAAGGGAGATCCGCTCTCCTCTTACAACAGTTTACATGCTTGGAATAATCTTGCCAACTCTAGGTCTAGCTCTACTGCCATTAGCTTCAACTCTTCTCAAAGGCCTTATTCAATGGTATCACGTTATGGTAATCTTCAACATAATCATTCCTTTTTTCGTTTTCTACATGACTTCAGAAATACTGCTGAAAAGACCTGGAGGATACGGAGAGTCCTCAATTTTAGAATTAAATCCAGAATATTATAAATTTACTTCTAAAAAGCCCTGGATAACCGCAGCAGCTATTTCCTTACCATTCTTCCTAGTCGGCCTCCTTCCTTTTCTCTTCAGATTCAGTTCAATACTTTCCTTCTTAGGTCTTAAAGCAGATTATACTTTTGCAGACATAGGTCTGAAATTCTTGGGAAGTTTTAATATTATTGACTTTAAGACTATAGACGGCCATGTTGTCGGTCCCTTCGGCCTTGTAAGTACAATGCTGAGCCTGTTTATACCAGTATCTTTTGCTCTTTTCTTCTCAATCTCTTATCATCTTAAAACAAAAGACTTGATAAAATCAAGGGAAAGCACAAAAATCCTCGAAGAGGAATTTACAAACTCTCTTTTCCAGTTGGGAAATAGAATTGGCGATGGCGTCCCAGCAGAAATCGCTTTCGCTCGCGTCTCAGAATCAACAAAAGGCCAGGTAACTCAAAGCTTCTTCGCAACTGTAAATCAAAACATTCAGCAAGCAGGTATGTCTTTGGAAAGAGCGATATTTGACAGAAAAAGAGGAGCAATTATTTTCTATCCTTCTTCTCTAATCTCAACTTCTATGAAAATCTTGATAGAATCTGTAAAGAAAGGCCTGCAGATAGCTGCCCGCTCTCTCATGTCAATCTCAGACTATGTAAAAAACATACAAAAAATAAATCAGCGTGTTCGGGACCTTCTTGCAGAAGTTATCTCCGATATGAAATCAAACATGACTTTCCTTGCTCCTTTGCTGGCTGGAATAGTCGTGGGCCTTACAACTATGATCTCATTAATACTTAACAAGCTTCAAGCTCTTCAAGGCTCATTTTCAGAAGCTCAAGGCGGCCTGCTCTCAGGAGGCAGTATCACAGATATATTCAACATAGGAGAAATGATTCCGCCTTACTTCTTGCAAATAACTATCGGAATCTATTTAGTAGAAATCATCTTCATCTTAACAGCGGCCATCGTAACAGTAGATGCAGGAAAAGACAGTTTAAGGGAAAAGAGCGAAGTAGCAAAGAACATAAAGATAGGAATAGGTATTTATTTAGGAACAGCCATACTCTCAATCATAGCACTATCAATCCTGGCAGCCATTTCACTTGCGGGAATAACTGCTTAATTTTTATAATATAATTAGTTAAAGAATAAAAAAGATTAAATAATAATAGGTTCAATTTATGGTTATTAAGATATAATTTTTTTAGCATTAATAGGTTTAGTCTTAGGTATATGGGCCAGAGTTGCTCAATATCAATTTATAGGTAAAGTTTTGCATGCAAGTTCAAACGTATTAATTAATGGAGAGCAAACAATAACAATTGCTCCAGAATATCTACAAGAACAAAAGAACGGTTGGCGTTTACTTGTAATAAGTTTTATAATTGAGTTTATTTGTCTTTTAATTGAAAAGATTAAGCTAAGTCTATCTATTGATATAGATTTAACACAAAAATAATTATCTTGCCAACTTCATAATATGCTAATATGGTTAAATACTATTTTAATTTAATATTAAAATACTTTATAGAATCAATTCATCTTCCCAATTTCTTCATAAAGCCAATTCTTCCAAAGAGGAAAAACTTTCTCTGACAACGGAAGCTCTTCTGCTTCTCTAACTTCATCGCTTATTCTGTGAAAAGCATTATTGGCTTGCATATTAAATTCCGCTTCTAAAATTGCGGGCTTGGCAAACTTGGCAGCCGCATCAACAATTTCCTGCTTTATCATTCCTCTCAAGATAATATTATCATAAACAGCATCCCAATTGCCTGCCCATCCTTTTACACTTGCTGCAATTGACTTTATTATTTCCGATTCTCCATTTATCAATTCCTGCGTCGGCTCCAACTCATCTTTCTCAACATTATACCTTAAAAGGTCAACAAATCCTTTTTCTTTTAATGGGTCTTTATCCCAATGCTTCCTTACTTCAGTTACCTGAACAACTCTTTTGACACTATGAAGTCCATCGGGAGTCTTCACAGGATTAGCAATAACAATTATATCTGTCGCCTTAAAGCTTGTCGTCTGAACATCTAAATCATTTACAACTCTGTCAAAGACACCGTATGGGCTGTCGCCGTGTATGGTTCCCGCTACAACATTAGCCAATGCTCCAACTCTCATCGCTTCATATAATGCTTTCGCTTCCGAACTTCTAACTTCTCCGACAATAAGCGCAGAATCTCCTAAACGAAGACTTGTCCTTATACCTTCTGCAGCCTCTATCTCCGTACTTCCTTGAACAAGCGCACTTCTGACTTTCATTCTCAAAATATCATAACCTAATACTCTCAGAGCATCAACAGGCAATTCCAAAGTGTCCTCAATAACAATTGTTCTGAATTTAGGAATTATCTCAAGCATTAAACTTCCAAGCAGAGAAGTTTTTCCCGAGCTTCTAGTTCCAGCAACAAGCATTGTTCTAGCTCCATCAATCATAAAACTAAGAAGACCGGCAGCAAAAGAATTTATCATTTTATTTTTAATAAACAAAGGCAAAGTCCAAGGCTGATCTCTATGTCTTCTGAGAGCGTATGCAAGTCCGGCAGGAGAAAGCGGTTCTTTTATTGCGGCAACTCTCGCTCTCACTGTCCCAAAAACTAAATCAGTATCCAAAACAGGATTTGCCTCATCCAATGGCCTTCCGCTCTGTAATCTTAATTTAGCCGCCCATGAATCTGCATCTTCAAAGCTGGGAATTATATTTGTAACACACTCATCGTATTTCTCATGCCTTACAAAAACATTATTCTGAGAAATTGGTGCATTCAAGACGATATCTTGTAGCTTCTCATCCATAAGAAGAACTTCAATCAGGCCAAAGCCGATTGTATGCCTCACTAAAATATTTGACATCTTAATCAATTCTCGGTAATTCAATCCAATTCCTTTGCTCTTGGCTAAATCAGACAATAAGTCTCGAGCAACATTAAAGAAAACTCTTCTTGTCTTTTCTGGATCAGTAAATTCTTCTGCTTTCGGCCTATGTTCAGACAAGACATTTCTAGCCAGATTGAGAAGCATATGCTGATCCTCGCTGAGAGAATATTCTGGAGGGAGAATATGATAAATATAAGTTGGACTGCTCTTCCTTTTCAATATGGTCACACTTATATCTTCTTCTCCGCTCTTCACTTCATACTGGTCAATTAACTCTGCGTTTTCCGGAAGCTGAGACACAAGTCTTGTAAAAGTAAAGTTAGGCAAGATATCTGCTCTGAAAATGTTTTTATAAGCTTCTCTTCCAGCAATATTATAATCCAACTTAGAGCTAAAGATAGTCTTCAAAAGTTTAGTATTCTCAATTAAAGAAATAAATCTCTCAAGTAGTCTAGTGTATCCTGCTGCAGTATTTTTACCCGTTACCGAATCAATTTGCTGATGAAAGCTCTTTATCCTCTTTTTCATCTCAAAATAGCAATAAAAGGGGTCTTGCTTTAGCAAAGAAAGAAGGTAAACAAGGTCTGAATGGATTTCAGAAACATTTCCAATTATATTAAGCTTTTCTACAGAAAGAATAGCCTCTTGTTTAGTCAAATAATTATAAATTCCAGCAATCTCAGCAAGCAAAAGCACTTGCTCGGCAGGATAATTATAATTTCTCTGCTGTACAAAAACTATTCGGGAAACATTAGGATTTTCAGCCAGAGCATCAATGGCCTGCAGCATAACCTTAGGATTATCAGAAATAGATGGAACAAAGCTGGCTCCTAAAAAATTAATATACATTACATCCTCGCCTTGCTTCCTCTCTATCTCCACTGAATAAACTGGAGCTCCTTCTTTGAATATCATATCCTCTCTTAAATCATAGAAAAGAGCAATTAAAATAGGTTTCTATCGCTGTTAAACTAAACTATTTAAACCCTGAATAATTATAAATAATATGGAAGAAGAGGGATATCAGCAAAAGTATTCTGAACAGGCTTTCTCAGACACTACTTCGGTTATCAGAGATGTTGAAGAAAAGCAAAAACTGCTGAAAGAACGCCTTTTGCTTGTAGGAAAAAGCTTGATTGAAACACGTGAGAAGAGTTTCTTGGAAATGCAGGAGATGAAGAAGCTGGTTTCTCAGCTTAAGTCTGAAAATGAGCAGATTAAATCATTCTTGCAGAGAGTTGCAGAAAAAGTAGACACATCAGCCAGAAAAGAAGATTTAATGATACTTCAAAGGCAATTAGATTTGCTGAGAAAAACTTAAATGGGAACTATTGAAGAAATAAAAAGATTAAGAGAAGAGGGGAAGGCAGAAGATGAGATTATTGATGAGCTGAAAAAATATGGAATCTCAGCAAGAGAAATCTCAGATTCTCTATCACAAACAAAAATTAAAGAAGCTGTGGCAGATTCTTCAGTCAGTTCAACAGGCTATCGGCCAACTTATCAGGCTGGTTCAACTAAAGAAATAATTGAAGGGATGCAGCCATCTATGTTAGGCTCAGAAAAGAGAGAGAATTATCAAGCTTCATCTACTTCCGCACCTTATCCTCAGCAAGATTATTATCAAGCCAATCAGCAACCTCAGGAACAGCAGCAGGAACAGCAATATACAAACTACAATCAGTATTCTTCAGGAATAAGCTCTGACACAATAGCGGAAATCTCAGAGCAAGTCGTATCAGAAAAACTCTCTTCTTTGAAAGGAGAGTTTGAGAAAATAATAAGTTTCAGAAATAGCATAGAATCAAAAATAGACTACATAGATGAGCGCCTGAAAAAGATAGAAAAAGTAATCGATCGCCTTCAACTCTCAATTCTTCAGAAAGTTGGAGATTATGTAACTAATGTTGAAGATATGAAAAAAGAGCTTGTAGAAACTCAAAAATCTTTCAAATATCTTCTAGATAATAAAAAGTAGTTCTCTTTAACGAAACCTAATTAATCAAGCAGCCATTCCCAATTTTGCTCTTTTCTCTTCTCTTCCTCTCATTTCTTTCACTTCATAAATATTCTTTTCATATTCTGGCTTCTCGCTAGCATACAAAGCTTGAGCCAAACCTAAATATATTGGTTTTATATCGTCATTCCATATATCTCTTCTCTTATCATCAAATTTTTCATCATCTAACTCTTCTTCAGCTAATCTTAAATTTTCATTAATCAGTTTCTTTATTTCATATCTATTTACTTTTCCATTAGGGACAAAAACTTCTCCAACTCTTTGCATGACTCTCTGAGCTGTCTGATTAAACTTCTCAATAGCCGCTTCCGGTTTGCTTTCAATTTCCTTCTTCATTTTATCTCTATCTTGAGCATATCTTATTACAAATTCAGCCATCTTTCTCTGATCTTTCTGCTGAGCAATCTCTTGAACTTGTCTAAATTGCCCTATTAAACTTACTTTGCCATCATGCTCGCGCTCTCCATTCATGTAAAAAGGTAAAGTTAAAGCTAACTGCATAAACCCTTCATCAGATATTTTATGATAAAATAAATTTAAGTTCTCAGCGACATATTTAGCCATACCTTCTTCGCCCGCATCAACAACTTTCTTCGCCAAATCTCTGACTTGTGCTCCGCTCATCTGCAAATGCACACTAGAATCTCCAAAAATTACTTTGCATAAATCTTTTCTGGCTTTCAAATGTTCAGAATCCTTACTGATAGCGCCTTTATACTTAACTAAATCTTCCAATTGTCCTGCCCAGAAAACAAACTCTTCTCTGCGATAAGGTCTTGAAGGATCAGCAGGACTATATCTAACTTGCACGTCTTCCTCTCTACTATTTTCTCTTCCTTTTGCCATAATATTCATCCTTGTTTAGCTTATTTAAACCTTTCTATTATAAGAACTATATAGTAGTAACAAATAAGGTTAGTTATTTGCCTCTAGCTAGCACCCAGCTTACCAAACCTGCAACAATAAGAAGTAAAATAGCGCCCATAACTCTTGAAGAATAAAGCCAATGGAAAAACGGTAAAAGTTCAGAATTTTGGCCATAGCTTGAAGTCCCAGGAATGTAAGGTCCCAACTGGGAAGAAAATACGTTTATAGCGGAAAATATGAAAACCAAAATAAGAATAATAACAAATATTATTCCTACTCCTTTGAACATAAAAGACATATCTTTGCCTACAATTCCCATAATAAGGAGGAGAAAAGCCAAGCTAATTATCAATATTGCAGTCCAAGTCGCTATATTTTTTACATATTCTCTGGCTTGAAGAGAGGATACAAATATAATTGCAACTAAAAATGCAACAAGGAGCTGAACAAACAAATGCTCTCCAAATATCTTTGTCTTATTAAGAAAAGCAAATATTACTACAAATACAAGTAAAAAGCCGATAATAGGAAGAAAATAAGAAACACCTGAAACATCAACTGCCATATCAATCACTCCGTTCTTATAGGGCCAAAAGTCACACCTGAAGAAGGTGAACTCTTATCCTTTCCAGATGTTGAAACTGCAATTATCAAACCTATAACTAGCAATGCTCCGATTATCAAGCCGCCCCATTCGCCCCACAAAGGAGTATCAAACCAGCTAAGCTGATAGAATGTCTTAAGCACTACAATTATGGCAATAATTCCTCCAACAGTGTAAAATCCAATCATCCATCCTCCAAGATGCTCTTTAGGTATAAATAAGGAAACTAAGATTATCAATACAAGCAACACAGAAATGCCGACAGCAGCTCTAGGGAAAATATCTCCAAAGAAAGCAGCTACAATTCCAAATCTTCCAAATCTGACAGCCATAAGGCCGATTACAAAAGCAATAACTGCGTTAATCCCTCTGCTGTTCTTGCCAAATATATGTGTAGCTGTCAAAACACCAAAAACTACAGAGAATATAAGAAGGAAAGGCAGAACAATATCAAAGACGCCGTAACTATCCCAACCAGCAAGAACACTATCCAAATCAAAACCATAAACCATATTTTATTTACCTTAAGTATATTTAAATATGTTTCGTTAACGAAACATATTTATGATTTCAGATTTTCAAAGAGAAATTGTAAATTAATAATCATAAATTAAGTAAAAATATTAGTTTGTAGGATAATTATTTTATCATCTTCTTTTCTTTTTAAAACAAAGATTTTAATCTTTCTTATCTTTTCCGCCAGAAGTTCCAACGACAACAGCCAGTATAACTAAAACTACAATAATTACAATAACATTTGTCAAAACATTTGAGCCGCCGCCGTAAGAAAGATCCTGTATATATGCCCAAGCATCAGTATTATACAAAACCGCGATAACAACAGCAATAAAGGCGACTACTCCAAAAGCTGCCTTCATCCATCCGGGAACTTCAAAGCTATCCTGCTTGTAGAATATTCCAAGCAAAAGGAGAAAAACAAGTATAATCACCAAACTTACAGCAAGGAAAGGAATCAAGCTGCTTATCAGATTAATAGCATATCCAACAGAAATAACCAAAAGGCCGGCAGCAAGAGCAACAAGTGCGTCAATCTGCTTTTTATTATCTCCAAGAATCTTTGTCTTCTGCAATATTGCAAAAACAACAGTAAATATAAGGACAAAAACAAGAGCTGCCTGCCCCAAAGCGCTTGAGAAAATCGTCTCCACCATCCATTACATTAATTATCTGCATATTTAAACTTTATTGCATCTTCATCTAATCATTTGCCTTGGGAACATCTTCAGTATTGACTATTCCATCACTCAAACCGTGTGGGCGTCGATTATCTTTAAGTGTATTCTGAAAGTTCAAATAAGATTCAATCATTTCTTTAACAGCTTTAGCAGGATATACTAATTTATCAACCAAAGGAGGATAATAACACCCCCCAGGAACAGGGTAACAGGTTCTCCCTCCAACAAGCTTAGCCGTATCATTTTCAGTAAAAAGTAAAGCATTAATGCCTGCAAATGTCTTTTTATTAAGTTCTTCTAAAGATTTTCTTATTTGACTATCTCTGAAATTCTCATTGCCGATAAAACTAGGAGTTGCTACTATAGGGCCTTTCCTTCCAGTCCCAGGATTCCATACAAGTGGATCAAGAACAAATTCATTAAAAACGGTTCCCACAACACTACCGACTGCATAAGGCCAAGCAACTGCACCCATAATTATATCTCCAGCAACTACATTTTTAGTAGTCATATCTGGAGCAGCATGAATCTGATGTGCTGCTAAGAAAATACCGACAACTGGTAGATATCTTTTAAATTTCCCAGCGAGACCTCCTATCTTAGAAGGAACTTCTGAAGCAACATTTCCCCCCGTTTGTCCAGCTTTCACCGCATTTGCCAAACCAACTCGCCATTAAATCGCAAGGCGACCTCAGAGCAGCACTCAATGATTTGTATTCTTATACATACACCGATAGTAAAGTAGATACCACTGAACGACGAGACGTAGAAGAAAACATCTTCAATATTCTTCGCCGTTTATTTAAAGAAAGAAGCGATTTTCTTGACCTATTTGATAACACCAAACTTTCATTAGATGAAGTCTTGCTCTGGATTGAAGAAAATATTCCTCGAGAATATCGCAACGAATCCTTAGTCAAAGCATACGCCGCGCTCAGCAAAGCAGATGTATTCAGAGGGCGCATATACAAAAATCAGTTCTGGCGATTCCTTGTCTATCAAAATATCTTCCAAAGCGCAGGCATCTCGTACGCGAAACCATCCCCGCAGTCAGGATTTACTTCGTACCAAGCACCAAAGCGCGTCCTTAAAATCTGGCAACATAATCAAAAAGTAATCCAAAAAAAGAGCATTGCCAAGAAATACGCCCTGTATGCTCATTGTTCAATCCCTCGTGCACTCCGAGACTTTGAAATCATTCGTCATATCATTAAACAACAAGGAGTTCAAGAACAACTCCGTCTCAGCGAAGATGAAATTGCTTTTTTAGTGAGATAAAACTTTCTCTTTGATTACTCCAATACATTCCAGATAAAAATATAATTCTACACTAAGTAACGACTCATAGCAAACTATGATGCATCAGACGAACGTAAGTATCTCTTAATACGCTCACGATATCGAACATCAGATACCTATTTTTTGAAATATATTTAATTCTAAACTATAATTCTGTTTTGTTTTATCCCTGTGGCAA
>CAZDJT010000003.1:0-14739 GCA_964505875.1 Candidatus Woesearchaeota archaeon
AAGGAATATTATCCATTGCTTTTGTTCTTGCAAAATCTTTTACTTTTTGTCTTACTACATCTATTCCTCTTTCATCTGAAGCGTTTAACTCAAGATAATTCTCTCTCCAAGCCTCTCCAAACAGCTCTTTTACTATTATTAAAGCAAGAGTTGACTTACCTATTCCTGCAGGTCCTGCAAACAGCAAATGAGGTATATTTAATGCTTGAACTAAAGAGCGGACACGCTTTATTATCTCTGTCTGTCCAACCACCTCCTCAAATTTTCCTGGACGATATTTCTCTGTCCAGATGTTACTCTGACTCATGAACTAACTTTGATGAGTGTTCTTATAAATATTGTTGTTATACGATGTTAGCTTTTTCCCTTTCTTCTTTATAAATAAATTTTTAAATGCTGATAGAGAAAGAAAGAGATGAAGTTACCAGAAGTATTCAGATTGGCAGTTCCAATAGTGGGACATACAGTTCATGCTATGATTGAAGAAACTAACATAGTTGCGGCTGAAATTAATAGGCTAAGAAAAGTTTTTAGAAATATGAATATAAAATTAGAGCCTATTTTGGAGATAAGAGGAGATTGTGTTGGAGCTGACAAAGGAGACTTTTTAGTAAAAACACAATTAGACAGAATAATTGAGAATGCTCTTGATAAGAAAATTGATATTATGGTTGCCTTGAGACAGGAGAAAGAGGCTGGGCCGAGATTAAATCAATTTGGCTTTAAAGGAACTGAGAGAGATAGAATGATTCTTCTTCAGAGAGCAGCAGATAAAGGAGCATCTTTTGTAAGTTTAGAGGGAAGAGACTATCACCTCTCTCCTCAAAATCTCGATCATGCTTTCTTAAATCTTAAACCTGAGAAGACGCATCTTATAAGAGACTTTCATTCATGGGAAACTCTTTCTGATAATCGTTTAAGAGAAGAATATCTTTCTTTACTTGAGAAAAGAGGTGATATTATCAAGATGGCTATTTCTATGCATTCTACATATGGCTTATATTCTCTTCTTAAAGTTTTAGGAGAACATAGCCATATTCATAGCGAGTTTAAACCTGGATTTATAGCTCTTGGAATGGGTAATAACAAACTTGCTCGGCTTTCCAGAATCTTAAGTCCGCTTTATCAAGGTTATCTAACTTTTGCTTCTGCAAATACTCGAAGAACGTCTGCTCCTGGACAGATGAATATCTGGGAAACTGCTGAGAAGTTTTATGATGCCGTTGAGTTAGTGAATAAAGGAGAGATTGTTGGCCCTAGAAGTTTGAAACCAAGAGATTTGGAAGCATATGCTGATATGCTTAAAATAAGAAGTTAATCAATGGAAAATAAAGATTTCGATTATCTGAAAGAGAAAGCTGTTAAGGAAGGAATTGTAAAAT
The DNA here is from genome assembly GCA_964505875.1 of Candidatus Woesearchaeota archaeon. Lineage (GTDB taxonomy): Archaea > Nanobdellota > Nanobdellia > Pacearchaeales > GW2011-AR1 > CAZDJT01. Next base: position 1,383 of record CAZDJT010000003.1, read on the forward strand.
TTGTAGTTGGAGCAGTTATATTGGGAAATAATAAAATCTTAATTCTTAAAAGAAAAGCTGATGATTTTATGCCTAGTCTTTTTGAATTACCTAGCGGTAAAGTTGAAGATGAGGAGAGATTAATTGATGCTTTGTATAGAGAAGTTAAGGAAGAAACAAGTCTAGAAGTTGCTGGAATAAGCAGATATTTAGAATGTTTTGATTATATTTCTCATAGTGGTAAAAAGACAAGGCAGTTTAATTTTCTTGTTGAAGTAAAAAACAAGAGTAACGTTGTCTTATCAGAACACGATAGCTATAAATGGATAGATTGTGATAATATCAGTAAATCAGGAGTTTCTGATGATGTGAAGAAGATATTATCTAAATTATTACATGCTAGTTATTAATTAGCTCTTGCTCTATGCATTCTTCTCTTTCTCTTCTCTTTCTTTAGTCTTTTACGCTGCCACTTCCATCTCATCTGATTTTTCTTCTTCCAGCGCCTTGATGATCTTTTCATGTTATCCTAAGAAAAAATCAATTTATAAAGTTTTAGTTATGTTATTTATATTGATAATTAGTAATCCACGATAGTCTTTTAAGCTAACTTTACGACAAAATTCCATGGGATTTTGGCCAGTTGTAAAGAACCTATTGAGGCAGGCAGACATAATTGTTCTTGTAGCAGACGCTAGAATGCCTGATATGTCTATGAATAGGGAGCTTGTTGAGAAGATAGCTTATATGCAGAAACTTCATGTTATTGTTTTCACCAAGATAGACCTTATTTCTCAAGCTGCTTTGGCGGAACTGAGAGCAAGATTCCCAGAGAGTCTTTTTGTTTCTGGAATAAAGAATATCGGCGTTTCCGGTTTAAAGAAACATTTACTGATTCTTGCTAGAAGAAACAAGATAGATGAGCCGAAGATAGGCGTTGTAGGTTATCCTAATATTGGCAAATCTGCACTAATTAATGCGCTTGCGCATAGAGCTAGAGCCCCAATTTCAAGCACACCTGGAACTACTAAAGGTCTTCAGTGGATTAAAGCTGGAGGATTGAGTGTAATTGATTCTCCTGGCGTTGTCCCATTTGAAGATAAAAATTCCAAGCTTGCCATTCTTGGAGCTAAATCACCAGAGAAGATGTCGGCTCCTGAGAAAGCAGCAAAAGATGTTATCGGACTTTTCATAATCAAAAATCCTCAAGGCTTGAAGAAAAGATATGGGATTGAGTTGGACACAAACAATGTTGATGTTTTGTTGGAAAATATAGGGAAGAAGAAAGGACATTTGCTTAAAGGCGGAATTGTTGATGAACATAGAACTTCTTTGATGATTTTAAGAGATTGGCAGAAAGGGACGCTTGGGTTTAAGTAGAATTATCTCGCGTTTTGCGAGATAAAATCAACTGTTTTCTTGAGAACAGAGGAGAAATGCTCTTCGTTCGTATATGAATGGTCTGCTTCTTGAATCATCGCGAAAGAGCCTGACTTTGTGTTCTTAGCCATCATTTTTGAATTTTCATACGGGATAACAGCATCTTTTTCTCCATGGAGAATGAGAACTGGGATTTGTATCTTCTCTAAGTCTTTCTTGTTGATGCAGACCTGCATTCCTTCTTTAAATTCTGATATCTTTCTGTTGTAGAAGAAATAAAGGTTTGATGAATCATTAAATTGGATTGCTGGAGCCCAGAGAACTATCGCTCTGACAGAAGGATTGTTGTATTTTATTGCGTGCATAAGCATTATTGCTCCTCCAAAACTTTTTCCAATTAGAGCGATGTTTGAACATCCCTGATTTTTCAGTTTCTCAATTGCATCTTCAATAAATTTTGCGAGTCTTGAAAGGCTTTCCTTTCCAAGTTCTTCTGCTGAATCCCAAAGGTCTGCTCTTAAGACCTGAAAACCTTCTTTGACAAGGTTTCTTGCCAATGCTTCGTATTTTTTATCGGAAAGACAGCCACCGCTTACTCCTGGAAGGAGAATTATTCCTATCTTAGACTGTCTTTCTGGTCTGTCAACTTTATATTTTATCTTATTAAAATCCCACATTGTATTAGTATGTATTCAACTTTATCCTGTGAATCTCCTCTTTAAAACTTTGCGCTTTTTCTTCTCCTAATATCTCTATGTAAGATTGGATGTTTGCATTTATTGCTCTCCCTAAAGTTCCTGCTTGTTTTATTAGCTGTGCTACATCCGTTTCTTGAAGACCTGTTTTTGCTAAAACTCTCCAGCCCTTTATTGGCTCTATTTGTATCATTGTTTCATAATAAAGTGCTTTGAGTATTTTATCTGTATCAAGGATTTCTTCGTAGGAAAGAGAATCAATCATTTCTTTTGATTTCTTTGCTTCCATTTTAGTATAATCTTTTATTACCAGATTTATCTCTTTCTCAACGCTATTTGTCAGCTCTCTCATTCTTGTCTTTAGCAGAGTTCCTTCAATTCCTAGTTCCAAGACATATTTCTTTATATCTTCGCTTATTTTTTGTATTAGTCTGCCTTTTTGTATAACATGAAGAGCTTGTTTTAGACTTGGATAGTTCTTTAGCTCCATTGATGTAAGCTTTTCTACGTGATTATCGAATAGCTCTCTCTGCTTTTCTAATATTTGAATGTGTGCATGTGCTTTTCTTAATACTTCATCCGTATTTTTCAGAGTGTATTTAATATTCTTGTAAAACAGATTTATTTCATGCTTTCTTTCTGATATTGCTATTGTTAAAGTTCCAATATGCTTGGCTACTCTTTCCGCTGCTTTATGTCTTGTTCCTGTCTCAAAAGTCTTTATTTTACTGTCTGGCATCAGCATAATATTTGCGTAGCTGATTCTTTTCATATCTTTGCTTAGAACTATTGCTCCATCCATTTTTGACAGTTCCATTACTCTTTGAGCTGTAAAACGGCAGTTTACTCTGAATCCTCCGTCCATCAATGGAGTTAATTGTTCATTTTCAATGGCTATAATTGCTCCTTTTCCTATTTTCAATATTCCATCTAGTGCATTTCTTAAAGGTGTTCCTGGCGCAACAATTTTTAAGACATTGAAGAATTCTTCTTCCGAGACTTTATGGTGAACTTGTTGCGGCGTTATTGTCCCTTGAACTTCTTTCTTCTCCTCTTTTTTCATCTCTTCCATTTTGATTATTTAGCTAATTTAATCATTGCAGGTATTTAAGTTTTTGTTGCCTTGAGAAGAGCTTGTTTTATTATAATCTAGAATAATCTTTATATTAATAACATGCTCCTGCCGGCTGAAAGAACTCATCCCTTCATTCTTAGTGCCGTCAGTTGCATTGAATTGCTTTACAATTCAATTTATGCCCCTGCCGGGATTTGAACCCGGGTTTACGCCGTTCTCTATCGTCTCACAAGATGTGAGACGCTGTAAATACAGTGCCTGTCCAAAGTTGGACTGAAGTTATTGTCTCGACGACTTAAACTTCGGCGATGCGAGAGGGCGTCGTCCTTGACCACTAGACTACAAGGGCATATGTTTGATATAAAGACGAGGATTTAAAAGAGTTGTGATTTGCTGAGCCAACTAATTTGTTCTGGATACAGCATATTAATATATATTTTATAAGTGCCTTCTTTTAAATACTTACATTAATAAAAAGAATTATTGCTATGCCTATGGTGTTCATTATGAAGCTAATTATGGCTAATTTTGACGATTTTATTTGTGAAAGGCCTGCAAGCATTGAAACTCCAAGCTCATCTGGGAGTGGGGAAGCAATTATTATTCCCGCTATGCTATATAAAATATAATTGTATATCTTTTTTGATAAATTTGTTTTGGCAGTATTTTTTATTATATTAAATGAATTGGTTCTCTTTATTCTATTAAATTCATCCATAAATGAAAATCTTATTACATGAAATATTAACAAATCTGAGATCATGGCTCCAAAACCTCCAATTAAAGATGCTAACAATATGTTTGATGAATTTGTTGTTAGAAAATAGCCTATTGCAAATGGTGTTGTAAACCCGAAACTGAATAAAGTTCCAGCAATTAGCGCTTCTAGATAATTCAAACTTTCTGAGCCATTTAATATAAAGACAAATCTTTCGTTTGTAAACAATATATATACTAAAATAGAGATTAAAAATAGCGCTGTGATTTTTGGATACTTATATCTAAATAATATTTTCATCTTTTTTATAGCCCCGCCCGGATTCGAACCGGGGTCACCGGCGCCAGAGGCCAGTATACTTGACCGCTATACGACGGGGCTATTCTTTTAATTTGAATCAGTAGGTTTTAAACTTTTGCTCTTTCGTGCAACTTGGCGATAAGAAAGGTTTTTATATAAACTATCCTTATCTTAATAAAGGAGACGAAATGATAAGCTGGTGGTTGGTTGCTGCTATTGTATTGATTGCTATATTATTCTTGAAGTTCAAAGAAATAAGGCATAAGATAATGACTGTTTTAATGATTGGCCTTGTCTTGTTCTTAGCATTGTCTATAGCTCGCGTTTTTATATCTAACGATGTTGACCTATCTTCTTTTGAAGGAGTTACCCACGCTGGAAAAATTTATTTTGCTTGGCTTGGAGGATTTGCTTCTAATTTAGGCAAAATTTCCGGATTTGCTATAAAGCAGGACTGGGCAATTGAGAGAGATGCAGAACCGGCAACAAATTCCACTGTCAAATGAGAATAATTGCTTTATTTTTTATCTTTTTGATTGTTGGAGCTTTACTAATTGTGAGCAATAATGATCTTCATCTGATTAATAGCAGAGAAAGAGCAGAGTTTTTCGGACTTTATTCTTCTTGGATTGGTAATTTGTTTGATAATTTTAATAGTATATCTGGCTTTATTGTAAAAAGTGAATGGCTTCCTTTTTCTTTGCAAAATAAGACTTCCCCATAGTTATCTTTTTATATGATGCTTTTTAATTAATTGTAAGCCTCTATAGCTCAGTCGGTTTAGAGCGCGACATTGGTAACATCAAAACCTTCGGTTTTGTGCTTTCATATGCAAAGCATCTGAAAATGTCGAGGTCCCGAGTTCAAGTCTCGGTAGAGGCTTTTTTCGTTAACTATTTAAACGTGTTTTATATTCAGCGTTAGATGGAACTGAAAGAATTAATTGCTGAATATATGGAACTGGGAAGTAAATATGCTTTGCCTTCTTTTAAAGAGCTGAATGAAAACTTTGAGATAGATAAGATTGATAGAGAGAGCGAGACTTTACTTAGAATTATTAGAAAGACAATGATGGATAAGATAGTTAATTCTCTTGGCTTCTTGGATTTGCTTCTTAACTCTATGAATGCTCCTCGTTTTTATCACGGCTTTCTTAGATCAATGACTCAGGAGGATAAGGCGCTTATAGATAAATTGTATGGTGATCTTGGTCAGCTTAGCACAGAGCTTCTTCCATTAGAGATAGAATATTCTGAAAAAGCAGAAGCAGATAGTATAAATAAGATTTATAGTGTCTGGAAAAACTCAAGAGCAAGTTTTCTTGATCTTGTAAAGAAAGTTGGCAGACCCGTTGTTGAAATTAGCAAGAAAGAGAAGAGTTATTTCGGCTGATTAGAAAGATTTATTAATGAAGTTTTTTGGGCATATTTATGAATCCACAGCATGCACCACAATATCTGAGGTCCGAATTTCCTGATGTAGTAGCAAGAGTAGGAGATGAAATGATTCGTAAGTCTTTGGGAGTTCTTGCTAAAAGAGTAAGTAATGATTGGACATATGGAAGCAAGTTCTTGACAACTTTAGAGATAAATAAGGCAGAGGCTAATCTTAGAGAGTTTAGTCAACCTAGACCCTTTGCTAAGATAATGGATGATTTATCGATTGTTCAAGATTTTGTCGCTAACCCTGAATATAGTTTTAATGTAAGAAATTCTTTTAATCAATATGAAGTAGCTAAAGTGCTGCAGGAGATATCTATTAATCCTATGAGATTCTGCAGTCATTTTAGTCTTTCTTCTATTGAGAATATTTTAGCATCGCAAAATCCAGAATTTAAAGAAAATTTGGTCTTAAAAAAAGTAGATAACAATGGATTAATAGTCGATGTAAGGATTCATGATAAACTTGCAGAGGCATTTAATAAATATATTGATGCTGAAGTTGAAAGACTTGTTGAAAGAAAGATAAAAGGAGAATGATTAAATCTTATTCTATAACAGAAAATCATCTAAAGATAGCTCTATAACTCCGACAGGCATTTTTATATTCCAATCTATAAGTGTTTGCGGATGAACTTCTCCTATATAGCCTGCTTTTTTACCGGAGATTATTACTTGAGCGGTTCTACCTTCTATGAAACCATGATGATTATGCTCTTTTGTTTCACATGAAAGCGATAGAGAGCGAGCAAGATAGTTAATTATTTGTTTCATTTCTGTGAAATTTGCTGGTGAGCAGGCTATTATTACTCTATCTTCTTCTTTTATTCCAGTTTCTGACTTGCCGGTGTTGTCTTGTGTGAAAACTGTTCCTAGCTCAAATATTTTCTGAGGATATTCATTATCTTTGTTTTCTGCAAGTATTCTTAAGGCCGGGATAAGAAGGTTAGGACGTAAGAATTTGTATTCTGTCTTGGAGTTTTCTAATTCTAGAGCTTCTAAATTTTTTATCTCTTCTTTCTTGACAAGATGATATGAAGATATTTCCAACAGACCAAGACCAGAAAGTATTTTGGCTATTTTCTCACTCTTTCTGCTTTTTTCATGTTCTTCTGCTTCTCCAGATAGTGTGGGGATTTGAGGAATTAAATTATCATAACCATATGCAATAGCTATGTCCTCTATTATATCTCTTTCATGCAATATGTCCTGTCTCCAAGCAGGTATAAAGACAAAAGGAGAACGGTAATCATATCCCATTTTTGGCAGAAGTTTCTCTAGGTCTTTTTCATTAAGAGTAAGACCGAGAACTTTATTTGCGCTTTCCAGTGAGATTTTTACTTTTTTTGGAGTTAAATCTGGTATGTTCTCTGTTTTTTTGTCTTGCTGAATACATTCCATAGAATATATCTTACCACCCATATCGGATAGAGAGGTTGAGATGATGTTTATAGCAAATTTTAATGCTTCTAAGTTATTTCCAGTTGCTTCTATGAATACTTCTTTCGTTCCAGTTTCCACTTTTCCTAGTTCATGAGAGTTTATTATTGGAGGCATGGACATTATCTTATTTTTATCATCTATGAAGATAGGGAATTTCTCCCAGCTCTTTACTATGTCGGCATATTCTCTTCCTGCTGGATGTTTTGATAAGATTTCTCTTCCTGATATCTCCATCTTATATTCTAAAGGTCTGAACTTAATCTTTTCTGGCTCTTCTCCTTTGAATCTAATTGGAAAAGAAATCTTTTGCAGAGGATAGAGCCCTATTCCTCCTTTCTTCCTGTTTCTAAGAAGAGTTGAACCTAATTTTTCCTGTATTTGTATTATCTCTTTTATCTTTGCATCATCTAATTTTAATCCTTTTACAATACACGCGATGGCGTAAGGCCATTCTTTCGGAAGACTTTTCTCAACTATGAGTTTAAATCCCGACTTATTTATTTTATATTTATTCAGACCAGAGTCTTTTCCCAAATAAGACTTAAATGCTCTTGCAAACCCTTGCAATGAGAGCAAATCTGGACGGTTTGGAAAGATTTCCAGTTCTACCTCTCCTTCTCTCAATTCCGCTGGAACACCAAACATATTTATTTTATCCAGAGTCTCTTTGTTTGCCTTAAAATATTTCTCAAACTCTTCTTTTTGGAAGACTATCTTAGCCATATTATTTCCACTTTCCTCTTTCTAGCATTGCTCCGATAATAGCATAGCCTGCTATGTCTTTCCAGCTATCTTCTTTTGATTCTTTGTCTTCTATTCCTTTTTCAATCATATTCTTCAGTCTTTCCACTTTCTCTTCAATTCTCACTAGGACTCCAGAACGGCCTACTTTCTCTATATTCTTGTCACCATAAGTCTTGTTTTTATATTTAAGAATTTCTTTAACTTCATCTGCAATTTTTTCCATTTCTTCTTCGTTCATTTTTACCAGAATTTAATCTCCCTTAAATATTTAATGTCATTCTTGTACATTTCACGCAAATCTTTTATTTTATATGCTTCCATTATTATTCGGTCAAATCCTTGCCCCCATGCTAAAACTGGAATATCTTCTCCTAACAGAGGAATGACTACTTCTGGCCGAAATATACCTGCTCCTCCCAATTCTATCCATCTTTTTTTTTCTGGATGAAAGACTTCAATTTCAACGCTTGGTTCAGTATACGCAAAATAACTAGGTCTGAATCTAATATTTTCAAATCCCATCTTTTTATAGAATATCTTTAGATAGCCTAAGAGATGCCTGAAATTCACGTTCTTATCTATAACTATCCCTTCTGTTTGATAGAATTCGAAGCCGTGATTCCAGTCTGCTGTTTCATTTCTGAATACTTTTCCTATTGTAAAATATTTAGCAGGCAAGTCGGATTTCTTTAAATTGCTTAAAGCTCTGGCTGATAGCCCAGTAGTATGGGTTCTGAGAACAACTTTCTTTGCTTCATCTTCTTTCCAGCTATATCTCCAGCCCAAGCTTCCACCTACACCGGAAGTGTGCGCTTTTTTTATGCCTTCCACAATTTCTTTTGCTGGCAAGCGGCTCTTTACTCCTTTGATGAAGAAAGTGTCTTGCATATCTCTAGCAGGATGATCTTGTGGAGTGAAAAGAGAGTCAAATATCCATAATGAAGAATCTGCCATATTTCCAGACATTTCTTTGAAGCCAAGGTCAAGCCATATTTTCTTACCATATTCTACCGCCTGATTAACGAAATGTCTTTTTCCTCCGTAAATCTTAGGCACTGGCAGAGAGAGGTCATACTTTCTGAATTTCTTTCCTTTTGACCATGATTTAATAACTTCTGGAGTCAGCTCTTCTAGCAAACCGAGATTAATTTCTTTCCCTGCTATTCTCTTTCCAGTTTCTGTTAGAGTGAAAGTAGGCAGAGACTTTCTGCTTATTTCTACAATGTCTTTTCTTTTCTTTAAATTTTCCAAAGCAAGGTGCATTTCTGGCTGGAGAAGAGATTCTTCTTTTGGAAGGATATCAATAAGCTGTTCTTCAAGTGACTTTTTTGCCAGCTCTTCTCTTGAAGCGTTTAGTATTATCTTTCCTGCTGAAAGAGAGATCATTGCTTTATTCTTCAAGACTCCAAGAGAGACTTTGAATTCATTGTCAGTAAGCTTCACACCTTTTTTAGCTTCTTCAAGATTAATTTTATTGTTCTTTTCCAGAAAAATAAGCAAGTTTCTTTCTGGTAAGTGATGCTTCTTATAGTAAATTCCATTGATTCCTAGTTCTATTATATTATTTTCTTTTATGGAGAGCTGGAGAAGATTTTTTGCTTCAAGGAATCTCAGGGCTCTAAGAACAGAGGTTTCATCAAGCCCAGTTTTCTCTTTTATCTCATTAAAAGAAAGATTCAGGAAAGGAATAATCTTGCTTTCTATTGGGGAGATTTTCTCTAACATCTCATTTTCTTCTTCTAATGGTGTGCTTTCTCTTTTCATGCTATTTAGATGATATTTACGCTTAAAAACTTGATTGATTCTTTGGCTTGTTGTGAACTTGCTCCAAGCGTTGAGAGCAGGCTGACAGCTCCTTTCTCATCATTTGCATTTAAAGCAAAGAAAGAGACTTTTGCTTTTCTGCATATCTTAATGTTCTCAATTGTTTTTGATAAGAGAACAGCTTTTTCTTTCTTATCTTTCTTTGATATTTCTTGTAAATCTATACCTATAGCTGTTTTACTTTTCTTAGCTATTCTTGCAAGAACTGTATTAAGACCCGAATCTACATATCTGACGCTGTCTTTTCTATTTCCTTCTTCAGGAGAGAGAAGAATGTCAAATTTTCCGTATTCAAGCATTTTTCTGTTAAATTCATCATTATGAGCTTTAACTATAATTGGCTTACTTGCTTTTCTTATTTCGTTTTTTACTTTCTCAACTGAGTTTTCATTTATCATCTGATATTTCTGTTCCTATGAATTTCTTCCCTTTTAATAGATTATCAAGGTTTTGCAAATTTGAGCCGATGATATATGTTGTTATTTTGTGCTCTTTTATTATGACTGCTGCTTTTTGGTCTAAAACAAAGTGCTGTCCAGGTTTCATTTTTATCTTTAGAGCTCTTTTTTTGAAGTCAGACCAAGATTCTTTTGGAATAAATTTTGCTTTTTTGTCTTTCTTTGGGTCTGCTGAGAAAAGTCCCTTGACATTTGTCATGTTTATGAAATCTGTTCTTAGATAATGAGCCAGTCTGGCTGCTGTGCTGTCAGATGTTGAATGAGGTACAAACCTTAAAGCTCCACAGATAACAACGTTATGTTTTTCTTTCAGCGCTTTTACTTCTTTCATGTCTAAAGGAAGAGAAGAGTTTCCATCTTTTCCAAAGAATTGCATTATAAACATTGCGTTCATTCTTGTAGCTCTTATTCCTGCCTGAGAAAGTTCATACTCTGTCTTGTTCTCTTCTTTCAGCGCTTCAATATACTTTCTTGCTATCGCTCCGCCACCACAGACTAAGATGAACTTGTATTTTGAATAGTGCCTTGCTAGAGTCTTTTTGAATCTGTCCAGAAATGTGAAGTTTATCTTATCAGGAATTATAAGAGAGCCACCAAGACTTATTACAATCACCTTTTTACTCATTAATATACAAGAAAATAGGTTTATTTAAAGGTTATTTTTACTCTTTTCTGATGCTTATTATATGTTGAAAGAACTAATATTTCAGCAAAAATGATAATAAACTTAGTTATCTGCAATAAAATATTAAATCTGTCTTTATGATAACTAAAATCTATTTTCTCTTTGATGTTTGCTGTGACTTCTCAAATTATTAATTACTTGAAAATCTCGCCTGTTTCTTGGCTCCAGAAGAGCAAATCCAGTTCATCAATAGGGATATTTATCTTGTTGGAGAAAGATATGAATTTTCCTTCTATCTCCAGATAGTCCTTTCTATTCTTTATTTTATCTTCTTTTATTACTCCAAGAGATTTTAAGTTTCTCAGAATGTGCCTGTCTAAGATAGCTATCTGATTGTCTGATTTTCCTATATTCCTAAGAAAATGAGATGCTTCTTTTAATCCATAACCTTTCACTCTATCTTGAATCCAGTTCCTTAGTTCTTTTCTGTCTTCTTTTGATAGTTCTTCTTTGACTTCTTTCCAAGTATTTTTTGCAGCCATTACATAACCTGCTTTATTATTGTGGAAACGAGTATGTTTCTTTAGAATCTCTGCTGTTTTATTTTTTCTTAGCTTTTTCTCCTTCTTTAGCTCTTGTACTGCTTGCCAGCATTTTTTTGCATTGCTCTGAGGAGTTAGTAGACAGAAGAGGAATTCATTATAATAGTCTGCTTCTGATAGATTCTTGAAATCTTCTAATCTTCTCTTTATACCTTCTTTTCTATTTTTATATTCTTCAATAAGAAGACTTTGTTTCATGATAATTTGAAAAGAAAGATGTTTAAATAATTATCTCGCTGGAGAGCGCGTTGGTCGCCTTTTTTGTATTATAAACTTTGTTCCGACAAATTCTGATAGAATGGCTGTGATAATTATGTCTTCGAAAGCTGCTTTGAAGAAACCTGATATTATTGGGATTCTTGTCTTTTCAGATATTTCTTTTAGAATGTTGCTTATCTCATCAGATGTTAAAGAGATATTTGATACTTGCATTAGCCCGTTTCTTGTTACAATTATCTGCTTTCCTGCACCCGGGCATTCTATTGTCTGAACTGATTGATCATATAGAATAGGGCTGAGTTTCTCCATACTCTTTACAGACAAAGGCCTTTGTGGAGAAGCTGGAAAGATTTTATTGCTCTGAGTTATATTAATCGGTTTTATAATCTTTGGAGCTACAATTGCTTGCAGATTTGAAGGCCTTTCCTGATATTGTTTTAATTTATCTAAAACAACAGAGACTTCTCTATTGACTTGCAAAGGTTTGTCATTAGTTAATCTATCTTCTTTTATAGGATAATTCAATATAATCTGTCTGACAAATTCTTCAATAAATCTTTGTTCTATTAGTTTTTGCTCTCTCATTTGGTTTAGAATTTAGGCAATGGCTTGCCCATTTGAGAAGGAGAGTATCCTGCGGAAGGAGAGTCTATTTGCGGTTTGCTGCCATAAATTTTTTCTCTATTTCTTTCTTCCATTAATGTAAGACCGCGAGCTATCGTCTTATTTTGCTCCAGCAACTTATCTATCTTATCAAGGAAGTCTCTGTCTTTTTCTGTTACTTGATTTCCTGGGCTTTTTGCAAAACTCTTTGCTGTTGTTTCAAAAAGAGAAAGAAGAGAAGAAATTTGTGCTGATAGTTTATCAAATTTTTCAGCAAGAGCCGTTTGAACTTTCTGCAGTTCTATAAGATTCTCAACAAGCTGTTTCTCAACACTTCCAGAAGCTTTCTTTCCTGCACTGCTTTCCCTCAATTTCATGTTTATTCAAGGATAATTTTGTTTATAAAGTTTTTCCATTACTATTCTATAGATAGTATCTGATAGCCGTATTTTTCTACGTCTTTTTCTTTGAACAGATTCAAGTCTTTTGTCTTTAAGATATAAGTTACTTTCTTCTCTATTGTGCGTCCAGTATATTCTTTTTTTTCAGGATCGTATTCTTTCAGCACTAGAATGTCTCCTTCTTTACATTCCCAGTCAGCAAGGCGGAGCTCAAATCTCTTTTTTCCTGACAAGATATCTTTAAAGTAAGAAGGAACGCACTTTTTATCTATTCTCATCATTTTTTATGTTCTTGTTGATTAATAAAATTTACCATAGCAAGGCTTATAATTGATGATTTTATTATAATTTAAAGGGTGCGTAGGATAATGGTAGTCTGGCTGCCTCCAGAGCAGCAGGCGGGGGTTCGATTCCCTCCGTGCCCATTTCTTTGATTATAAAATTATATAAAAAAATAAAAAATTGTTGTTGTTTATCTGCTAGCTATACTAAAGACGTTTTTTATAGCTACGATAATGGTTGCTGGTACGAATATTGTCATAAGTGCGCTTAGAATATCTCCTGCTTGAGGTATAACATTCAAAGAGCTCTGTCCAAGACTACTGATGATTATCAGTGAAACTCCTGACAGCAAGAAAGGCATTGCTTCATCTCCTGCAACATTTAGAAGACCGATGATCAATCCAAGCACAACAAGCACTACTGCTATTGAGCCTGAGACTGCTCCCATGAATCCAAATACTACTGCAAGAATAACGCCTATAAGGAAAGACCAGCTTCCCAAGATGCTACTTCTGTTTTTTGCCATATACACCTCCTTCTCTTATATATGAAAAGAGGTTTATATAGGTT
>CAZDJT010000003.1:14839-18557 GCA_964505875.1 Candidatus Woesearchaeota archaeon
AGTTTCTTCAATTCGTCTATTTCTTCCATTGAAATGGCTGAACCTTTGAACTTTGTTGCGTAAAGAAGAGCTTCAAGAACATTTTTACCTTTAAGTTTTATAATTCCTTTTTTGTAAGCTACGAAAACTAACTCTGATGAACGGATAAACTTATATTCTGAGAAAGTTCCCATATTGTGTGCAACAAGGCTTACTCTCTGATGCAATTTCTCTGACATTAATCTTTCAAGATTCTGCGGTTTTTCTCCAAGAAGGCGCGTCGTCCTTTCATCTATTCCAATTATATTGACTATTCCTTTCTTTGTCAGCTCGGAGCTGACTGCAAGACAGGACATTTCACCTGGACTTACTATAGGTATCCATTGCCCTTTGACTTGGAGATAATGGTTTGCTATGTCCATCAGCTCTTCTGTTAGAGAGTTTACTTTTCCTTCTTCTATTCCGAGAGCAGAAGGGAATTCCAGAACTCCTGAGTCGATTAAGTTTGATACTTCAACTGCCCCTAATTCAAATCTTTTTATTCCTATAGGTCTATCAACGGTTTCATATTTTACTTGTTTTGTTATTATGAATTTGCCGTCAAATTTCTTCTTTAGCTCTTCAAGGACATAAAGAAGGCCATTCATTGATAGATTTATTAAAATTCCAGAATCCATTATGAAGACCTTCATGAGAAAAACTCCAGAGCCATTGCAGCTCTTTTCTTTGTAGTGATAGTAGAATTGTATGAGTTTTCTGAGGCTTTGCCTTGCCCAGTATATTCTGACAGCTCCCACTGGCTTATTCCGAGCATTTGCGCTGTCTTTCCTAGAGAGATACCGTGCTCGTATATTTTACCAGCTTTGTTTATTCTTGCTTTTTGCAAGACTTCTTCTACATATGGTTTTAAGTTTATTGACATGGAAGTCAATGAAGAGCGAGCTTGCTGAATAAAGTAATCAAATCTTTCATTGTCTCCTTGCTTTAAGGCAGTATTTGCTAAAGATAGTGAAGAGATGAAACGAGATATGAATTTGTCCCAGTTTTTTATCTTGATGTAGTTTCTTCTTTCCAATATCTTACTTATTGCATATATAAGGACTGGAAGAGTTGTTGTTCCAGCATCTTGAAAACATAATGCGCAGTGTATTGTCTGATTGGAAAGCTCTTTCAGTTCAAAGAAATTCTCTTCTTTAATTGCTTTTATGGTATTATCAATAACCTCAATTATATGCTTAACCTCTTCCATTGGTTAAAGAAGAGAAGGAGATATATAAAGTTTTCAGATTCACAATATTAATATACTTCATTTATCTGTTTTATTCATGGAAGCTATATTAGACAGCAATTTTGTTATATCATGTGTTAGAAATGGAATAGATTTTATTACAGAACTTGAAGGGATGGGATTTAAAATTATTCTTCCTAGAGAAGTTATGCAAGAAATGAAAGATTTGAAGAATAATGTCAAGCATGATGATCGTGTTGCAATTGATTTGGCTTTCAGCTTGTTTGAGACTAAGAAAGTAAAGAAGATGACTTTGGGGCACTCTCAAGTTGATCTAGGTCTTATACATAAAGGCAAGAAAGGAGCTTATATAGCGACACTGGATGCCGCTATAAAACGCTCTGTTTCAAACAGAATTGTAATAAACTCGGCTAAAAATGCCCTTTCTATTGAGAGAGATTGATAGCATAAATAATTTTAAACCTTCTTTTTCTTTCATCACGATGAAAAGAGAATTTTTCAAAGCACAAAGCAGACTTGATGTTAATGTGAGGGGGATTGGAGAAGATAAAGAGATTGAGGGAGATGATTTTGATGGAGAAGAGAAGCTGAAGACAAGCGAATCTCTTTCTTTTTTGCATGAAAAAAAAGAAGTTGCAAAGATAATAGAAGATGAAGATTGGAGCCTTTACAATGAGGGAAAGAAATTGGAACCTCTTGTTTTTTCCAACGGTAAAAATCAGAAAGAAGTAGTAAAAGAGATTTGTGAGCTAATAAAAGAAGGAAAGAAAGTTATTTTGCTTAAAGGCATGTGCGGGACCGGGAAGTCAGCGATAGCTTTGAATATAGCCAGAAATTTGGGGAAAGCAGCCATTGTTGTTCCAGTAAAAGGTCTTCAGAGACAATACGAAGAAGATTATTCAGATAAGAAGTATGTTATTAAGAAGAATGGAGAGAGAATGAAAATTGCCAGCATCACGGGAAGAGATAACCATGATTCGCTGATAAAACCTGGAGCGAGCTGTGCTGATCCTTACCTTCCTGATACAATAAAGATTACTGACAAGAATCTTAGCCAGATAAGAGAATATTATATGAAAAATCCTTTAATCAAAAGTAAAGTGGAGCCGGATGTAAGCAAGTTAAGAAGAATATCAATTGCTCCTTCCAATCCTTACTGGAGCCCAATTGTGCCCTCAAGTATTGAATTACCTTTAAGAGATGCGAAGAAGAAGAGATATACTGGAGTTGGGGGCAATGAGTTTATTTTTTATCATAGGAAACTGGGCTGCAGCTATTATGACCAGTATCAAGCTTATTTAGATGCAGATGTTATTATATTTAATTCTGCTAAGTATAAAATAGAGATGGCTACAAACAAGAAGCCGGAAACTGAAGTTGACATAATTGATGAGGCAGATGAGTTTCTTGATAATTTTTCTACTCAAGACACTATTAATCTGACAAGACTTGCAAGCTCACTTAATTCTATGAATTTTGACAGCGAGAAAGCTGAGAAGGGAGCGAGAGCGGTAATTGACTTTATTGAACTTGAAGAGAAGAATAAGAGGGCTCTGGGAGTTGATGAGAAAGAGATATTAAAAGTTAAAGATACTCAGATATTTAAGATTCTCTCTTTAGCTTTGTCTAACTCTGAACTGCAGGCTGAGTTATCTTTGGATGAAGTAAGTTACGCGAATAAGCTTGTTGAAGTCTCTGAATCATTTAAGGAATTTCTTGATGATACATATGTTACTTTTAGCAGAGAAGACAGAGAGCTGATTGTTTCTCTTGTAACTACTAATTTGTCCAAGAAATTTGCTGAGATAATTGAGAAGAACAAAGCTCTTGTTCTAATGTCTGGAACTTTGCACTCTGCTGAAGTGCTTAAAAATATATTTGGAATTGAGGATTTTAGTATAGTTGAAGCTGAAAATAAGCATCAAGGCAGTTTAGAGATATGCAGAACTGGAGAAGAATTTGATTGCAAATATTCTAACTTTGCTTCAAAGAAACATTCTAGAAAGGATTATCTTGCAGCTCTTGAGAAAGCAATGGAACGAGCTGTGAAGCCAGTTTTAGTTCATGTAAATGCTTTTGAGGATTTGCCTTCTGAAGCGGAGATTCAGGAAATGCAGATTATTGGATTGATGTCAAGAGAGAGATTGTATAATCTTCAGAAAGAGGATAAAACTGGCAAGGCTATATCAATATTCAAAGCAAAATTATCTGATTCTCTTTTTACAACAAAATGCTCAAGAGGCGTTGATTTTCCAGGAGATACTTGCAACTCAGTTGTCTTTACTAAGTATCCAAATCCTAACGTTAACGGTCTTTTCTGGAGAGTATTACAGAAGACGCACTCTCAGTATTTCTGGGATTTTTATAGAGATAAAGCAAGAAGAGAGTTCTTGCAGCGTGTTTATAGGGCTTTGAGGTCTCCAGAGGATAGAGTTACTGTTCTTTCTCCTGATAGCAGAGTGCTAGATGCTGTAAGAGACATGCAGCTTT
>CAZDJT010000004.1:0-15991 GCA_964505875.1 Candidatus Woesearchaeota archaeon
TACCAAAACAAAAACTCTTTTTCATATCGACAACAGCGTCAGGAACTATATAAATCTTATCAGCTTACTTTACTTTACCATAAATAAATTCTTATAATTTTTGGCTCAACTCTATCTGCCGTTGAACTGATTATTCTTTCAGCAGAAAAGACTTCCGTACTTGAATTTATTACAGGCACATCACATTCTTCATCAGAAGAGCAGATTATGAATAAATACTTGTAAGTTTTCGCTTCCGACTCATTTGAGATATAGTTTTCTATTCTCCCTTTTTCTTCTGAGCCAACTATATCCGCTCTGAAACTTTGGTTTTCGCTTATTTTGCTTAGAATAGAGAAAGCTAAATCTTCCGCTCCCCTCCCCTCATTATGTCTTACTTGTGAATAGCTAAAAGCCAGAGCTCCAAGTATAATAACTATAGCCATAGTAGCCTCTGCTATTTTTATCCATCCTCTTTTGTTTTTTACCATACTTCTGCTGTAAATTCACTAATGCTTATTTTTCCATTATTTCTTAATACCGGGACTTTACTGCCTCTGCTGAATATTTCAGAATCCTCCGGTCTTTGGCTCTCAGAAACAATTTTATCCCCTTCCGGAAAAGCAAAGATAAAGCCAAAATTAGCCCTATTAGGGAGATTAAACCTCTTCTTCAGTCCAAGATAATCTTCATAATAACTTCTGTTTAGCTCAAGAATCTTCTTTTCGCTTGCAATTTTATCTTCTCTAGTTGAACCTAAAACGTAATCATTTTCATTTATAACTGGATAAGATGTCCAGACAGAATTGTTTAATTCTTCGCTTACAATTATTGTAGCACTTTCTGCAATTCCTTGACCTTGCCAATCCAAATAAACTGCCCCATTATGAAAACTAGAGTTAACTCTTTCTCCTTTAGCATTTTGCGCATACACTCCTTTTCCTACAGATATTTCTAAATCTATTCCTATAATACCTTCTTTGTTCAATTTAACAGAGTACATTTCCACTGCTGAACTAACTTCTTTCATTACACTTGAGATTGTATAGTCAAGAGAACTCTCTACAACTCTTTCAGGATTCCCCGGGTTGAAGAAATAGAAAGCAAAGCTCACAGCGGCAATAAATATTACAAAAGAAACTATTACTTCTATATGTCCAGACCCTCTCTTCATTAATCAGCTTAACAACATATCTTTATATAAGTTATCTTGCAGGCGATGGGCTTTTATATACCTTAAAATTATTATGGTAATGAATAATATTTACAAGAGAATATTGAAGATAGTGAAAGAGAAAAAACCTTTTTCCAGCTTGCCCGATATGTTAGTTCTAGAATCTATAGAAAAGATAAATAAAATCTCTTCACTTCCAGAAAGCACATCAGAAAAAGATTTGAAGATTTTAGCAAAGGAGATAAGAGCGGAATTAAGAAGATATACTGGGAGATTTCAGAACTCAGAATCTGATAGGGCATCTTTGTTAGAAAATAATTCTCTCTCTGAACTGATAAATACTCATACTTCAACGAAAGAAAGAGCAGACTTTTATGCAGAGCTTAATAGAATAATCTCTTCTTTGAATGTAAAATCAATTTTGGATTTAGGTTGTGGTATAAATCCTATATTTCTAGCTCGGAAAGGTATTATCTATAATGCTTGCGATATTAGAGAAGACGAGCTGGAATTAGTAAGACAATATCTTCAAAAAGAAAATATTAGTGGCCAAGTTTTCTTTTATGATTTGAGGAAAATAGGGGAAGATTTGCCTCAGGTAGATCTCTGCCTTATCTTAAAAGTATTCGATGTAATAGAGTCAAAAGGGCATAAGCTTGCTGAGAAAATTATTCTTTCAATAAAATGCAAAAAGTTTCTAATCAGTTTCTCCACAAAGACGCTTTCTGGAAAACAGATGAATCATCCGCAAAGAGGATGGATAGAGCGCCTTCTCTCTCGTTTGAAATATAAATATCAGATGTTTAAATCAGACAACGAGATATTTTATCTTGCGGAAAAAGTTAACTGAATATAAGTTCTGCTCCAGTAGATATCAAGAAAGCAGCAGTAGCAAGTATGAAAGAGTGTTTTATTCCTGCTTTTACTGCTCCTTCACTTAGCTTTCCTATAGTCAGTCCGGCAAATAAGCCTTGAACAAGAAGAAGATAAAGGAAAGGCCTTGCTAACTCTTGAGGTGTGCTTGTTGTTGCACCAATTCCAGAAGCTAACGTTCCCGCTCCCGACAAATAACTAACGTCAGAAGTAAGAGGCAGAATCTTGAATTCCATAATAAGCATAACTATGATAAATATGAAGAATATGATATATCCTTGAACAACAAGATTAGATATGGCTGCCGTTCTTTCTTTTTTCAGCTTTTCAACTTGGGATATTGAAGAGGCTACTGAATCAAGTATCTGCTCTATCTCGCCGCCTGCCTTTCCAGCTTCGCTTATCATCTCTACCGCTCTGCTTATCAAGGGGTTGCTAACTTCATATGCAAAATTTCGTAAAGCACTCTCAACTGGAATCCCTAGTTCAAGCTGGTTTGCCAGTTTTTCCACATATTTTCCAAGCTCACCGTATTCATTTCTCTTCATGTTAGTTATACTCTTGCTTATCGGTGTCCCCGTCTTGACACTCTCTGCAACATCTCTTATGAAATTTAGAAACATCTCGCTGATTTGTTCATCTCTTCTATTTTCAATAACAATTTCTGCTATAAATGGAAGTATAATTACAGCAATCCCAACACCAAATGTAAAAGTAAATGGGGTTTTGTCAAGAAATAGTATAAAATCTAATATAATTATCAATATACCTATTGCAATTCCAAACCAGTGAAATATTTTTATTTTCATCTTAATATGGCGGCTGTTTGAAGTGAAGGAAGCCTATGAATAAGATGTTTACAATACCTACAATTCCTATAATTATAGAAGTCATCTGAAAGGGGTCAAAATTTGCAATTACTTTGCTTCCAGAAAGCATTATCATGAGAAGCAGGAGAATCATCGGAGCAGCAATGACGACGCTGATGTAAATATCCATGAATGTCTCAGCCATTTTCGTATACTGCTCTCTTTCAATTCTATAAGTAAGTAGCAATGTCTCCGTTCTATTCTGGAAGAAATCTTTCAAATCTCCTCCTGAACTTAATGTTGTAGCAATGCCTGACAGCAGGCTGGAAAATTTAACGCTCGGTGTGTTCCTGGAAGCATTATTCAGCGTTGTAACCAAGTCGTAACCATAAACATTAATCTGATTTAGAATCTTTCCAATTTCTCTCCTGATAAATGGATATTCTTTGCTTGTTCCCATAGCAGTGAATATCTTGCTAGGTTCAACGCCTATGCCTGATATTGTGTTCATATACATTACAGCAAAAGGAAGTTCAAGTTCAATCTTTTTTGCTAAAGAATCTCGCTCTAGTGTAGGATAGAAATAAAATGCCAGCAAAGTGGAGATAACTGCAAATATTGGAATCCAGAATATCATTATTAGCCTTGAGAAGTATCCTCCTTGGAAGAGAGTTATAAATGGCGCAGTGGAACTTATATTAAAAAAGAGAATAAATAAAGTTAAAGTCAAAGAAGTGAAGAAGGCAACGAGAGTTGAAAATAGAGTTACAGCAAGATAAGACTCTGTTAGAATATTCAGATTTGACTTCTTAATATCATCTGTAAGAAAACGCAAAGACCCGGAGTTAACTATTTTTCTTGAAAGATTTAAGAAAAAGAGATTGGAGACTTTAACATAAAATCTTGTTTCTTTAAAAGTCTGAACTTCCTCTTTTACAGTTTCTCTCTTCTTTATCTTGCTTAAAACAGAGTCCGTGAAGCTAAGCTCTCGCAAAAATCTCTCTTTTTCTCCAGCGCTCAATGTAACTTCAACCGTTTTCGCGTTCCCTTTAAAAGTTATATTCTGCATCTTTCCTGCCCCCAGATTTCTAGAAGGAAGTGGCTGCGCAACTGAGATTTTACTTAGGATATCAGGAATGCTGTTGTTTATCGTTCTCAAATTTATTTTCAAAGCCGTTATTCCTTCTATAAAAAGTTTCTTTTCAGTTGGACTTGCAGTATTCATTCTTTTAAGTAATGAATATATCTCTTTCAAAATATCTATCTCTGTGTTAATATTGTTTCTAAGCTCAGTTATCATATTATTTTGCTTATTTGCCTCTGAAAATTCATTATCTCTTTCTTCGCCGCGCTCAATCTCTCCGCATTATTCTTATTCTTAGCTTCCTCAAGTGCATCTAAAGAGTCTTTTATCCCGGTAAGAAGCTGAGCTACTATTACAATCTCTTCTTTTTCCATATTGATAGAAATCAGAAGCCGTTTATATACTTTTCACTGAATTATGATAAATCAGAAGGTAATATTGTATTTATTAAGAATCTCAACAGGATTTTTGTAATACCCGTTGATTATCTTTCCAACTTCATCAAATCCAAAGACTTTCTGCTTGAATAATTCATTTAATAATTTGCTTCTAATAACAAATTCCTTCTGTATTTTCTCCAGAGGAATTCCCTGCCTTGCGGATATCTTTTCAAATACTTTGCTTTGCTTTTTGAAGTAGAAAGTATCTGTGCTTGGATCCCAGACCATGGGTGTGTTCACCACAGCCGTTCCATCTTTATTTACACTTATTATCTCAACAACTTCTCTTAGTCTTCTAGTTTCATGCTGGTTTGCTACAGCGTGTGTTGTTATAGCTACGCAGTCAAGAGAGTTTACAAGAGTCGGAGAGAGATCTATTGGCGGTGTTTGCAATCTTCTTATAAGCATATCAACTGAATCTGCGTGCATAGTGCTTAGAGATGCGTGTCCAGAAGCCATGCCCTGAAATAATACATACGCTTCTCGTCCTCTAACTTCACCAACAATAAGATAATCTGGACTCTGTCTGAAAGAATTTTTTAATATGTCGAACAAATCCACTTCTCCGACTTTCCCTATTCCCATTGATGGCCTAGCTACAGCAGGAAGCCAGTTTTCCCTCGGCAAGTTGATTTCTCTAGTATCCTCAATAGAAACCACTCTTGCTTCAGGAGGAATAAAGAAAGCTAGTGCGTTAAGCAGAGTCGTCTTTCCAGAGGCAGTTCCTCCGGCAATTAATATGTTTGTCTTATACTGAAGAAGTATCCAGAAATAAGCCAGCATCTCAGGACTTAGTTCTTTGAATCCTAGAAGCTGAGTGGGAGTCCAGGGTATTTTTGTAAATTTTCTTATTGTAAATGTTGGGCCTTTGGATGAAACATCTTTTGTGTAAGTAGCATTGACTCTGCTTCCATCTGTCAGCGTCCCATCAAGAATTGGCTGTGCGTAAGAAATATATCTTCCAGTTCTTTGCGCAAGTTTCTCCACAAAACTCGCAAGTTTCTCCACATTATTGAAAACGAGATTCGTTCTCAAGTTCCTGTAAATTCTATGAATAACATAAACTGGAGTATCAACGCCATTGCATTCTATATCCTCTATAAAATAATCTCTTATTAGAGGGTCTATTTCATTCAATCCTATAAAGTCTCTGAACAAATAATAAAATATTTTATTGTATGCCTCTATTGATAGTTTAATGTTCATCTCATCTATAAGAAGTCTGGCCGTCTTGTCAATATAGTTTGTGGTTGCCTCAAGACTTTTGTCAACAGCAGTATTAATGTTAATTATCTGAAGCATTGCCTTTTCTATTTTATCAAGATTGTCTTTTTCTTCATTATTCAGCTCCGGTTCTTCAATTTCATACACCAATTCACTTGTTTGTTCATTCCAGTATATATGAGCAGAAGCATAAGGTGGCAAAAGCATATATCTTACATCTATCTTTCTTCTATCTTCGACTCTGGAAAGCGCAGGAATTGTAGGATTAGTATTTATTGATATCACCATGTTATTGAAAAAGAGAATATCTATTTAAAATTATCTTGAGCTCGTCTCCTCGATATTTACGCTTGAACCAAGATTGCTTATTACAAATTTGTAAGGCAAAGACCCAGAGCTAAAATCTTTCAATTCATCTCTTCCAGAGTAAGTTATATTAGCATTATAACTTATTTGCAAAGTTACAGAATTTACTTTCTGCCCTTTCTTCGTTGTTAGTATAATCTTGCCGAAAGGGATATCTACTTCCGGTTCTGAGTAAACACTCTTCAAATCATCAATTCTGAATAAAACCTGGTTTGCAACACCATCAATTATAAGCTTTCCTCTTCTTATCCTAAACTCATCCAGAACTCTTGTATTTCCAGGTGAAGCTTCTATTGCGCTTGATATTTTGCTGTCAAAATTCTGCATTGTTGTTATAGCTTGCTCAATTGTGTTTCTATCTTGAGCTTCATTTATTTTGGGCATTGCTATACTGAGAATTAGCCCTATAAGTGATAAACTAATCAGCGTATACAATACTGTTTCTATCCACACCTGTCCTTTTTTTATCATTTTTTAGCAAGGAAGCAATTTTATAGAGTCTGTAGGGTCAGCGCAAGTCTGTCCCAAACTTGATTCATCTTTTAATATATATGGAAATACTTTTACTTCGCCTGCTTCTGGAACACCTGTTTTTTTCAAAGCGTAAGTTCTTACTTCTCCTCCAGTAGCTGTATTCAATAAGTTGGCACAGCTCAAATCACCAAGTTCCCTCACTCCAGGTGTGGAACAAGAAGCCATTTCTCCTTTTCTAATCTGAAATCTTTCACTTTTCCCGCTGTTAATAACTATAAAATCTATTCCAGCTATCTTTGAAGAAAGAGAAGAATCTCCGCTCGCCTTGATTGTAACAAACATTTCACTAGAATTATAGCAGTTATATCCTAAACTGCTGTCAAAAGTGTAATACTCTCTGTAAGAGAAACAATCTTTGCTCTTTGACAAATTATCTTTGGTAAAAGGGACGACAATTTTTGTTATAATTCCAATGGCTACAACAGTAAGCATAATTAACAAGACAGTTGCGACGATAGGCGAAACACCTCTTTTATTAATAAAACTCATCTTACTTGAATCCTCTGTCCAGCTTCTTCGCATGTATAAGATACTTCTCTATCTCCATTTTCTCCAAGCAAAACAGGCAAGACAAGAATTTCTTTTCCTTGAAGATCTTCAGAAGATACTTCAAGCTTGGTCTCAGTAGCGCCAGTTGGAATGCTCCGTCCAGAACTAACAATTCCAACACCAACACCAACAACACTCCCTTCTCCAATTAATCTTACTTCAAGACCATATAAACCAATATTACCCTTATTCACAATATCGATATAAGTTTTACCATCATCAGCAAAATAATAAGCATCTGCCTCATATACTAGCTGGTCACTTTTGCAGGAATTCTCTATAGGCTCATTGAATTTCTCTGTTTTTTCAGCAATAAAGCTCTTGGCCCAAAGAAATATTATAGAAGCCAGCACCAGCCCCAAGACAATTAACAAGACAGTTGCGACGATAGGCGAAACACCCTTTTTATTCATCATTTTCTAATGTAATTCTGATTTAAAAACTTACTCGTTAAGTTGCATTGACTTCGCTCTTAGTTATATATTCATAAGCAGAATAAGCCGCAGTGCATCCTTCAGCTACTCCAGTGATAGCCTGCTTGAATGGCTTATCAGCAACATCACCGGCAGCAAAAACTCCTGGAATGTTAGTCTCAGAAGTCTTATGGTCTATGATAATTTCTTTCTTCCCATTAAGCTTTACTCCTAAACCCTCAGCAACTTCAGATAATATCAAATGCCCTATAGCAACAAAAACGCCTTGCACAGCCAGTTCGTTGCTTCCATTGTATTCTCTATCCAAAACAACGGAGCTGACAAATTTCTCCCCTTTGATTTCTTTTATATTAGCTTTATTTATTATCTCTATTTTCTTGTTGCTCAAAACTCTCTGCAAGTTTATTGGCTCCGGTCGTATCTGCTCTCCTCTGTAAACAATGTAAACTTTCTTTGCGTGTTCAGCAAGAACAAAAGCATCTTTAGTAGCACTGTCAGAACCTCCAACAACGCAAACCGTCTTATTCTTAAAAAGAGGGGCATCGCACAAAGCACAGTAAGCAACTCCTTTATTCTCAAATTCTTTGCTTCCTTTCACATCCAACGTCTTCCACTTCGTTCCTGTAGCAAACAATATAGTCTTCCCAATATATTCACTTTTCCCTGTTTTTATAAAAAACTCTTTTCCTTTTCTCTTGACATGCTCCACTTTCTCCTCTTTTATTGTAACTAAATCATAGCTCTCCGCATGTTTTCTTATCGCATCTGCCAATTCATTTCCTGTTACTCTAATAAAACCAGGATAGTTCTCAACGACATTTGTAGTTGTAATAACGCCTCCGATAGGAAGTTCAGCGCTTGACGTTGTTCCCAAACAAAGCGTTTTCAGACCCAATCTTGCACCATACATAGCAGCGGCAAGACCTGCGACACCAGCCCCGACAATGATAAAGTCATACTTGTTATCCATTTTATTATTTGAAAGGTAGATTATATAAATTCTCGCTTGATAATTCAATTTATTCTCTTTCCATTAGAATAAATATGCATCTTTCTCTTTGCAAGCTCTTTGAAAAAAGGCTTATGAGGAATAACCGCTTCAGGAGCGAAGACTCCAGATTCTTTTATTAATTCTTTGAAGAGCATCTGGCTTATTATTGATATAGTTCTTCCCGTATCAACATTGCTTCCAGCATATTCCCAACCCTTCTGCGTTCTAATTATGCAATCAATCTTCTCTGTATATTTTCTACCGTCTCTTATGCCCTCAATATTTGCCCACAAATCTTCAGTTTCTTTATAACCTTTAGGAACAGATATTCTCTTAAGAACTTTAGTTGTAAAGTCAACTGGAGTTGTTTTAGTTCCATTAACTTCTATTTCTTTTTGCGAGTTAAAACCTAAATCAATTAGTGTCTGAATGGTCCTCAAAGAGTGCTCTGGAAAACCAGCCATATAATGTATATTTTTTACTCTTTTTTTCTTAAAATATTTTGCAAAGGTATACACTTCTGAATGGACAATGCAATAAACCGTTTGTCTACCCACTTCTTTAAAGTCCATTGTTCCCCTGCAGAAAGCTCTGTCTTCTTTTATAAACTTGCCATTGTGAAAAGTTACTGGCGGAGAAGTCAGCTCATCAAATATACTCTGTATTGAATAAGGTATAACAAATTCTTTTATATTTGAATTCCAAGCAAAACCAAGTGAAATAGTATCAACAGAATCAAACTTCCTTACAGCATCTGCAACCATAACATTAACTATCCCTGGTGTGCTGCCGCATCCAGTTATATTGATTATTCCTTTCTTCCTAAATTCTTTATCAAGTTTAAATTGCTCCATCGTAACTTTATGCATACCTCCAAGATCTGTGAGGCTTTTTCCTATTTTCAAGCACGCTTTCATTATAGGGATATTGAAAGTCAGTTCAGCACAGTTGACAACAATTTTCGCTCCAGATAATTCAATCGATTTCACAATCTCTCTTTCTTTTCTCAAATCAACTCTTAAGAAACCAGCTTTCTCCCTTTTCAGCAAATCTTTAACTCCAGAAATATCCCTTCCCGCAATTAAAACAGAATATCCTGATTCAAGCAAATCCCGAGAGCATATTCTTCCTTGCAAGCCAGTCCCCCCAAATATAATAAAATCATATTTCATTTTAATCTCCTTTAAGACAAGCCACAGCAGCGTCAATTAGTCTCCTTTGCTCTTTCTTTACATTAAACCTATGGAACTTCGGAGTCCATTTCTTTCCCAATAAATCAGATACAACAAAAGCAGAAGCAATTTTTACCTTTCTATATTTAGCGACAGCAAATAAGGCTGAAGCTTCCATCTCAACTGTAGATATTCCCTGCTTAGAATAATGTTCAACTTCCTTCTTCGTTTCACGATAAGGAGCATCGATAGTCCAAGTTGCTCCCCTTTTATACTCTATTTTATTTACTTCCAAAGCTTTCCCTAATTTATCAGTCAATTTTCCATCTGGATAAATAAACTTACCATCTTTTAGGTAATGATGGCTTGTCCCTTCATCTCTAAGCGCTTTCTCACATAAAAACACTCCTTCGTTATGCAATCCTCCAGCTGTCCCAATATTAATAAACTCTTTTCCTCCAAGAGCTATAATTTCTTCTATAATTGCAACAGCGTTGGGCGCTCCAATTCCAGTCATTCTCACAAAACCTATATCTTTATGCAAAAAGATTGTAAGGAGAGAGTACACTTCTTTCTTTCTGGGCTTATACTTTCTTACAAAATAATCTTCAGCACTCTTCTGATAAGTTAACACATATTTTTTAGGAAATCTATTAGTTAATTTCATATAATTCATCCAATCAACAGGATGAAACAATGCTTCTTGCAGATGTTTATTCTTAAATTTTGGATAAGCCATTTTTACCTCTTCTTTTATCAAGCAGAACTATTAATTATTTAAACTGTTCCTTCTTCTTTTTCTCATGGATAAAGAGCTTATAAAATATCTTGATAACTTCAACATAAAATACAAGATTTACGAGCACACTCCAGTCTTCACAGTTGCAGAGTCAAACCTGTTAAAACTAAATCTGAATTGTCTTCACACTAAGAACTTGTTCTTGCGAGATGAGAAGAAGAGATTTTATCTTGTCTGTTTGCCTGCAGAAAAAAGATTGAACATAAAAGTATTAAAAGAAAAATTAGAAGTTAAAGAGCTGAAATTCGGCTCAGAAGAAGAACTAAAGGAAGAGCTTTCCGTCTTTCCCGGCAGCGTCTCTCTTTTTGCAATGATTCATTCCAAGAAAACTAAACTGCTCTTAGACAAAGATATATGGGCTACGAAGAAAGTAGGTTTTCATCCTAACATTAACACAGCAACGCTTTCTATCTCCCATTCTGGTTTAGAAAAATTCTACAACTCTTTGAAATGCCAGAAGGAGATAATTGAACTTGAATAAAAAACGCGCTTTTCTTCTAACAATTTTGGTAACTCTTTTAATAGCTAATACTCTCTACTGTTTCTCTATATTAAAAGGAGATAAAAGAGAAAAAGTAATTGTGGGGCGCGTTATAGATGGAGACACACTTGAACTGCAAGACGGCAGGCATGTAAGGCTGTTAAATATAAATTCTCCAGAAAAAGGAAGTATTGGCTATAATCTCTCTTTGTTTTATTTATCTCAATTTGAGGGAAAAGGAATAGAGATGCAGGACATGGGTCCAGATAAATACCAAAGAACTTTAGCAAGATTGTTCTCTCCTTCATACATCAATCTTGACTTAGTCCGTCAAGGTTTCGTCTCAAAATTTCTTGTTGACAAAGAAGAGTTGAAAGAATTTTCAATAGCAGAAAAAGATGCAATTGAAAAAGGTCTGGGAATCTGGAAGAAATCAGATTATTTTGGCTGCGTAAGAGCTGAGATAAACAAAAAAGAGGAGTACGTAGAACTAAAGAATTCATGCGCTTCTGCTGATGCAAAAGGTTGGTATTTGAAAGATGAAAGCAGAAAGACTTTTACTTTTTCAATCACCAGTTTTACTCAGCTTACTTTACACTCAGAAAAAGGGGAAAACTCAGAAAAAGATTTGTATTGGGGAGAAGCAGGCAATATATGGAATGATGACCGAGACTCTCTCTACTTATTTGACAAAAATGGAGGGCTAATAGAATATGAGACTTACGGTTATTAATTATTTTTTTATCTTAATATTATTTTCTCTAACTTTTCTCTATTCTCTATCCTCGGCAGCCGCAGTAAGTTTTTCTTTCTCTTCTCCAGATGAGGCAGAGCTCTCAGTTCCTTTTAATGTAACTATCTCAGCAGATAGTACGGAAGAGAAAGATGTGAAGGTCTTCATAAAAGATAGTGCATACGAAAATCTATCTGAGATTTACAATGACGGATGGAAAAGCACTAGATATTATATAAAATCGGCTTTTCCTGAGAAGGATACATTTACTCTTCTCCCAAAAGCAGAATCAAATAAAGCAGAAATCTGCATCAGATTAAGAAAGATAGGAAAAACAGCATTTGAAGAACTATGCAAAGATATAGTAATAATAGGAACAACGCCCTCTTCATTAAATAAAGAAATAATTAATGCAGAGAGGGGAATCAATAATTCAATTATTAATGTTAGAGAAGAGAGTAATGAGAAAAAAGAAGAGATAATCTATCTAAATAGTAAAGAAGAAAAGAAAGAAGAGATAATCTATCTAAATAGTAAAGAAGAAAAGAAAGAAGAGACCTTTGTAACAAAGAAAGGCAAGTTTACAAATTATATATTTATTGCATTTGAACTCTTTCTTATAATCCTTCTTGTTTTATTCTATTTAAGAAAGATATAGAGAATATTTAAAAATGCATTTTCTTTATCCTCTTTATGGAAAAGATTCAAGTTCATCTAATAATTGAAGTCTTGGGCAGGCCAGCAGAGAATGTTACACGAGCTCTTCAAGGTCTGCTGGAAAAGATAAGTTCAGAAAAAGGAGTCCGTATTTTAGAGAAGAAGATTAATACTCCAGTCTTAGCGAAAGATTCTCAAGACTTGTTTACTTCTTTTATGGAGCTTTCCTTAGAATTAGACTCAATTGAAAATTATTTTGGAATACTCTTTGCATATATGCCTTCTAACATTGAAATCATCTCCCCGGAAAGAATAAGCTTATCCAATGTTGACTTAACACACATAGCAAACCAGCTTACCTCTCGTCTTCATAATTATGATGCAATTGTAAAGAATGTAGTATTTGAAAGAGATATTTATGCAAAGAAATTGAAAGAAGTGGCGCCTCATCTTTTTAAAAAAGCTCCGGAAAAATCAGAAAAAAATAAAGAAAAAATAAAGAAAGAAAAGCCGAAAAAAGCAAAAGGAAAGAAAAAGAAATAATTAAGGCATCTTCTTCTCAGCTTCAGTTATTTTTCTCTCAATCGGGTTTTTATCTTTCTTAACGCTTTTATACCTGTAAACCAAATATCCTACGCCAGCAAGGAGAATTAATCCTAAAACATATCCAATCCATGAACTGCCGCTGCCTTTTCCCATTCCAGCAGAGCACTGTCCGACACAGCATTCATTTCCTTCGCTGCTTTGCACCTTATTTCCAGAGCAGCTTTCTTGCCCAGAGCAAATAATGCCTCCAAGCTCATAGCAATTATACAATTCTCCACTTCCTATTTTTGTTATATTGTTTCCAGAAATATTTTCTTCACTCACAGGCATTAGGAAAACTGGCAGACTCACACTCTTATTTTCATAGCTAACATAAATAAAATCATCAATGCCGAAAGAATAATTTGCAAAGCTGACATTGAGTATTTTAGTTTCTTTAGCTTTCAACTTTGTAATCTCATTAGGAAAAAGAGAGAAGAAAGAACGATTGTAGCTCATTCTTATGTTGTTAATATCTCTATCCAAAGTATTGACGAGTATTATCTGTTGCTGTCCCAGCGCTCTGTTCCTGATAAAATTGTATCTTATGTAATTTGGAATGAATTTTATCTCCTTCTTCGCGTCCACACTTTCATTGCCTGCAAAGTATAATGGGATTGAATATTTTCCAAGAACAATATTAGACTTTCCAGTTATCAAGTTCTCAGATGAGAAAGACAAAGAGTTTTTCCCCGGATTTATTTCAATATAGCCCTGTCCAGGAAGATTTGTATTTATCTTTGTTTTTATATCCAAATTAGAATAAACGTTTATTGAAAAATCTCCTCTAGTAAAAATAGCTCCAGGAGAAACATAATAATTTGTCAGGTTTCCAAAAACACTGAAGTTTTTCTGGTAATCAATCTTCTCTTCAGCACCATTAACTGTAGTTACAATATTGTTTATTCTCAGAGTGTAATTCCCCACAGTTTCAGGGGAGACAAACCACATAAAATAATCTTCCCCCATCTTCTTAACATCAAAATCTACTGGGACAACAACATTAACTCTTCTTATCTCAATTTGCTCCTGCTGAATATCGGACAATATATTGCCTTTAATCTCAGCTATTCCAGTCTCTTTCGGCTCATAACTCTGCTTTAAGTCAACAGTCACTGCGAGAACACTGCTCGCAGCAAAAATAACTGCAAAAAATAAAAATAATTTTTTTATCATTTTACTGGCTCATTTCCTTAAGTTTTCTAAGTGTTTCATCAAGTTCACTATCTCGGCTTCTTGGTCTTGCCTGAGCTCTCTGCATCATAGGGAAACTAGGCCTTGATGATTGTAATTGCCTTCTCATTCCCTGTCCTTCTGGACCAGGCGGTCCTGATGGCCTACTAGCAGGGCTTGAACCAGCTCTTCCTCTGAATTTAAACCACCACAATCTCAAATTATCTCTGTATATTATTGCTAGAACTGCAAGGGCAATTAATATTATTAAAAGTATCAACAATATAGTTCCAAAGCTTGATTCATTCACTTTTTTGGAAAGGCAGCAAATCTTTATTGAATCTCCACAACTTGCCGTCCCCGTCTCCTCCGTTCCGCTATCGCAGAATGATCTGCAAATTCCTCCATCGCTTTCACACGCAGTTTGTTGCTCTACTGGTATGCAAGAGCCTTCAAGACAGCATGTTCCATCAAGTGCAGCTTCTGATGTTCCAGAACACTGCTCGCTTGCTCCGCAAATCTTTCCTTTTCCTGACGTCTTCTCAGAGCATGAAATAAGCTGAGCATTCACTGAGCAGCATACATCACTGAATTTAGTAGTGCATTCATATCCACTGAAAACACTGCCTGCAGAATTCAAGCAAGCATCTCTATTAGCGCAATATCCTTTTCCCGGCTCACAAAGAAGTGTTGTCTTTCCGCCAATATTGCCAGAAACAGCTCCATCCTTAGGCCAGCCAGAATAAAGAATAAATGCCGTGTCTCTAAGATTATTATTGTTCCAGCACCCATTCTTTCCTTGTATATTGAAAAGGTAATTCTTAGCATTTCCCAATTCAGCGGCAGAACTCGAACTCAAAGCCAGCATAGCCAAACTAGTATCATAGAAAACAAAATTCTGAGAAGTTCCTCCAACTTGCCAATACTGCCCTCTCTTCTGGCTCTGAACTATTTGATTGTAAAAATCATCTCCTCCATTTAATATATACAAGAAAGCCTCTGGGAAGTATTGCTTATTATCTTCAGCAAGAGCAGATAAATAAGGTATGTAATCACTCACGTCATTTCCTAATTTCTGCATAGCTAAGGCAGCCCACAAACTTCCTTCGTAGTCGCATCCAGTCCCTGTTTTAAAGCACTTTGATTTTACTTTTTCTTGCGTTGTTCCCAAAGAAGGAGCAGAATGAGTATCATAAGAAACAAATATTGTGTCACCAGTATTTTTCTTGTAAAGAAGTGTTGTAATGAAATCTTTATTGCATGAAACTTCAAATGCCTTATCCAAACAATTATTACTTATTCTTGGCCAGTATCCTTGCGCTGAAAGGCAACTTCCCAAAGCTCCAGTAACTGTCATATCATCATGAATACTTGCTTTGTAGCTTCTATTATCATATCTTATGGTGCATTCCGCCGCGCTTTTCTCTTCAGTGTCTATTTCAAGATACCAGCCCAACTCTGTTGTAGAAGCGTTTCTTGATGAAAGCCATTTCTCTACATCTTCTGTTCCTTTACCTATTTTATTATAGGCCATAGCTACTCTTGCTGTGTCTTTTAGTGTGCATCCTGTCTTCGGCCAGCAATGACTCGCGCTTTTACTGTCTGTAATTACTTTCAGAACATTGTCTTTTGATCCAACTGCCAAAGTAATGAAACTAGCTTCTTCCAAGGAAAATCTGCTCTTATTTACTATCTGGTCATTAAGACATTGATATCCCTTTTCAACAGAAGCGTCAGAATCAATGTCGGTCTTAAGGAAAGCATTGCTTCCAGCACCTTGTGATGAAGAAAAATTGCTGTCATTAGCAGCGGCTGCAAATGAAGACATTAAGGCCAGAGAAACAAACATAAAAATGCATGCAAAAATCAAGCTCTTTTTCATCAAAAACAAAGGAATGAATTATTTAAAAATCCTCGCACGATGACTTTTATTG
>CAZDJT010000005.1:0-12898 GCA_964505875.1 Candidatus Woesearchaeota archaeon
TGTTTGTAAACCAAAAGAAATTCTTGGAGCAGGATCAATAGTAACTCTTCTTGTTGCTGTAGTGCTTGTTGCTCCCCTTATATCAATAGCACTGACATTGAAGTAATAATTCCCATCTGGCAAATTAGTAAAATTAAAAGTAAAAGGAGCCAGCGTTTTAGATAAAGAACTTGCAAGACCTTGAGAATTATATAAATAAGCAGTAACGCTATTAAGATTTGCATCAATAACACTGACATTTACAAAGATATTATTTTTAAGGATAAAAGAGCCATCAACTTCTGTCTCCGCTCCATAATTTATTCTTGGAGCAGGATCTATAGTTATCTTTCTCGTCTCCGAAGTTCCAGAATTTCCAGCGCCATCTCTAGCAAAAACGTTGAAGTAATAATTCCCATCTGGCAAATTAGTAAAATTAAAAGAGAATTCATTGCTTCGCACTTCACTTCTTACAGGGATAAAAGATGAATCAGATAGAGTGATATTAAAGTAAGAGATTCCATTTGCATCTATTGCATTAGCATCAACAAACACATTGTCTCTGGCATAAATACTATTATTGCTCTCTGTTAAAGGGCCATAACTTATTGCTGGGGCCGTTCTATCAATTATAATTGTTCTAACTTCCGTACTCGCATTATTTCCCAATATGTCAGAAGCCGTAGAATTGAAGTAATAAGTGCCATCAGCAACTCCATTCAGTATTAAGTCATAAATTACACTTAGAGGGTTAGTCCCTGGGTTTCTCGTCCTTGGGCTGATAAAAGTCTGATTATAAAGATTGAAAAATACTTTCTGAAGATTTGCATCTGCAGCATTTACACTAACAACAGTAGAATTAATATTCACAAAAGAATTGTTTGCCTGCGTTGAAGTAGAGTAGCTGATAATAGGATAAATGCTATCAACAAAGAACGTAACATTAGTAGAATTCAAATCTCCATTCTCATCAGTTGCAGAAATAGTCCAGGTAATATTTCCCTGGCCGTTACCCTCAGAAAAATCAATATCTTGGCAAACATTTGCCAGATTTGTAATAATGGAATTAGTGCATGGAATATTACAAGCAGTTATTGTGTCCTTGCTGGTTGTAAAATTGCAAACTGGCTGCGAACCAATAGTGAAGTAGCTGAAGTTGATATTTTTCTGTAAACCAGCATAACTTCCATTCAAAGGAGAATTTATATTGACGTGTGTAAGCCTCTGCCTATCAATTGTATATGTTCCTGCTCCAGCAACATTAAAAGAAACATTTCCAGCTTTAAGAGAAGTAACAGGGACACATTCACTTCCGCATATCGCTCCATTTTTCATGATAGTAGGATTAATAATATCTGTAGGAACATTATACAAAGTAATCTGAGCAGGAACATTCAAAGAAGGATTTGTGTTTGCGTTAATAACTGCTAAATTCTGCCCTATTTTTATTTCATTACTTAAGTTTGCTCCAGGGCCTTTAATAATACCAAAAAAGACGATATTTCCAAATTGTGAATCAGAGAAGTTTATTTTGCTGGTTCCATTTAAACCTAAATTATATTTAAAAGCACCATAAATATTCTCAAAAAGAAGGTTATTTATTGTAATTTGAGGATTAAATCTTCCAGAAATATTAATATCTGCACTTGAAATAAGATTAGAATTATTAACAAAAGTTATATTAATAAATTTATTATTTGCAATATTTGCAGAGTTGCTATAATCTTGAACTATAGCTATTCCCAATTTTCTAGGACTATCAATTAAAATATTTTTAAATAAATTATATTGACTATTTCCGCCATCTACTCTTATTGCCTCTCCCCCATTATTAAATAAAATATTATCTACAAAACTATTGTTAAAAGTTTTTGAGAAAATTACTCCGCCACCATTATCATGAATATTATTTCGATATACTGAGTTTGAATTTCCTTGGGTTCCAGAATTTCCACCATCTAACCATATTCCAATTAAAACATTATTATAGATTTCATTATCATAAATAGAAGAACTTGTTCCAGCAGGAATAGCATAAATTCCACTTCTACTATTTCCGTATATTTTATTATTAAATAAATTATATTTATTTGGTCCAGCTAGTTTTATTCCATCAAGAAAGTTACTAAAAATATTATTATTATAAACAGATATATCATCTGCATAATTAATCCAAATTCCAAAGCTATTATAAGAGAGATTATTATTAAATATTTGACCATTTTGAACATGTACTCCAATAGCGATTCCTGATAAAATATTATTTCTCACAATATTATAAGAAAATTCCCCGGATTTTGAAGCATCAGTTAAATATCCTTCTCTCTTATTGCCTTCAATAATATTATAAGAAAAAATATTATCATAATTTCCATTCTCAATTCCTGTTCAAGTAATAGAATAAGCTATATAATTATATAATATCTTATTGTTTTTTCCTAAGTAAGTTTGAAGATATAAATTATCATTAACATTATAAGCTATAATATTATTTGAGATAATTGAATCAGATGAAGAAAAAGAATAAATACCATTTTTATTATTTCCGGAAAAGTTATTATTATAAATAAAGTGCCTTGCTCCACTATATATATGTAAACCATTAACAAATTGAGAAACGCCTATATTAGTTATATTAATATTATTAATATTTGGAGCAACAAATATTCCGTGCCCTGTTAAAGCATTATTTCCTATAATTGAAAAACCTTGCCCATTAAGTTTTACATTACTAACAGTTATATTTATACAAGTAACTCCATTTGCATATAAATTATTAGTTAAATCATAATCTCCAGAGGAAATTATGTTCATACAAGAATCAACTGGAGAAAGCCTTACATTATAACTATTAAATAGAGGAAGCTCCTTAAATCTCTCAAGTGAATCACGCAGACTGAAATCTTTTTCTAAACTTACTTTATATCCGATAAAGAGAAGAGATAATATAATGACTAAAATGGAAGAAAGAATAATAATTCTGCCTGACTTTCCTGTCTTAGCTATATAACTTGTTATAACTTTCCCGCCTTCTCTGGTATTCTTATAGTAATAAGGTCCATAGCTCTTTCCATCTCTTTTAATATACTTCTTATACACCATCTTTTTGTAGGGTAACGGGAAACTCCGCTCAGAATAAAAGAAAAACTTAGTATATAAGTATTACCCTACATATAAAAGATAAGGAAAAATCTCAAAAGAAGATAAGTTACCTTACTACTTACACATTAAATTTAGCTTTCCTTTCTTGTTTTAAATCAGCTATCTTTCTTTCAAATGCCTCAACTTTATCTTTCACTTTATCCCAATGAGTGCTGTTTTTCTTGAATTCAACTACTTCATAAGCATCCCATTTGTTAGAATCTCCTCTATTTTTGTATATAGTCCCGATTTTAGGAGGATAGTTATCTGTTACTTCCTCTTTTAAATGAGTAATCCATAAAGGAGTATTTTTAGGATATGATAACTATTTTATTTTTATTCACTACAATCTAATCGTTGACTCATATTTAATACTTCTTAAAAATAATTTGCCCAATATGAAAAAATAGAAATTACTTGCCTGTTCTTCCCCAAGCTCTTCCGCTCGGTCTGACCTTCAGATTATGTGACTTAGTCCTCAAGCCTCTGGATTTCTTAGCAGCAGAAGTCAATCCTCTGTGAGCTCTCTTGCTGTTTTTACCGTTGGCCATCCAGCTGTAAACTCTGTCTTTCTTTATCTCTGGTCTGCTAGTATCAACAAGTATAACTTCATAGAAATAATGCTTACCATCTTTACCTAGATTGTATGAATTCAAAACTTCAAGATTCTTGTAACGATTTGCAGCTCTTATTTCTGCAACCCATTGATAGCTCATCTTCAATATCTTGCTTTCATGCTGTTTTCTTGATTTTCTTCCGTGAGCATGCCTTGGTCTTGACCTTCCTCCTCTTTTAACTCTGACTCTTACAACAACAAATCCTTTTTTAGCTTTATAACCAAGAGACCTTGCTTTATCCAGTCTAAGCGGCTTGTCAACTTTTACAATTGCATCTCCAGCTCTCCATTGAATCATTCTACTGTGCAAAAGCTCTCTGTTAGGCTTTCTCCAAACTTCTCTTAGATGATGATATAATCCTTGCGCCATTCTTTGTCAAGAGAAAAACGCTTTTTAAACCTTATGACTTCTTTCTTCTCTCTCTTTCTTCCTCATACAATACTTTTTTATATCCCTTTCTCTTAAAATCTAGATGAAAGAAAAAAATACATTCTACGTAACAACACCAATATATTACCCTAATGATATTCCGCATTTGGGGCATGCATACACAACAATAGCGGCAGACATATTAGCAAGGTGGAATAATCTAGCAGGAAAAGAAGTCTTCTTCTTAACAGGAACAGACGAGCACGGAAAGAATATAGAAAAAGCAGCGGAAAAAGCTGGGAAGAGTGCAAAAGACTTTGTCGACTCTCTTGTCCCAGAATTCAAAAAAGCTTGGGGAGCATTGAACATTGAATATGACCGATTCATAAGAACCACAGATGAGGATCATGAAGAAGTTGTACAAACAATCTTAGAAACAGTAAATAAAAAAGGAGACATATATTTAGGAGAATACTCTGGTCTCTACTGCACAAATTGTGAAGCATATTACTTGGAAAAAGACTGTCCAGATAAGCTCTGCCCAATTCACAAAAAAGCTCTGGAAGAGATTAAAGAAGAATCATACTTCTTCAAACTGTCAAAATATCAAAGAAGGCTTCTCGAGCTATATGAAAAGAATCCAGATTTCATCTCTCCAGAAAATAGAAAACATGAAATAATAAATAGAGTTAAAGAAGGTCTGCAAGACCTTTCTATATCAAGAAAGAATCTGAAGTGGGGTGTCCCTCTCCCTTTTGATGAAGAGCATGTTTGTTACGTCTGGTTTGATGCATTAACAAATTATCTTTCTGGTGTCGGATTCTCAAAAGACGATTCTCTCTTTAAAAAATTTTGGCCAGCAGACATCCACATAGTAGGAAAAGATATAATCTGGTTCCACACAGTAATCTGGCCAGCAATGCTACTCTCAGCAGGTATAGAATTGCCAAAAAAAGTATTTGCTCATGGCTGGTGGAAAATAAATGATGAGAAAATAGGAAAGTCGGCGGGAAACGCAATTAATATAGAAAAGTTAATCTCAATTGCTGGAGCTGATTCTGCAAGATATTTTCTCTTCCGTTCAGTTCCTTTCGGTCAAGATGGAGACTTCTCAGAGCAGGCGTTGGTAGAAAGAAACAACAATGAGCTTGCAGACAAATTAGGCAATCTCGTTTCAAGAGTCTCCACTTTAGCAGAAAAATACGGTCTGGAAAAAGCAGAAACAATAGAATCAGAAAGATTAGCTAAATCAGTAAGTAGACACTTAGAGAGAGTAGAATTTGACAAAGCATTGAATGAAATATTTGCATTCATAGATTCGTGCAATGAGTATATTCAGCAAAAGAAACCATGGGAAAGTCAGGACAAAGCAGTGCTCTATCAACTCTCAAACGCAATAAAAGACATTTCCATTCTTCTCTCGCCTTTCATACCCGAAACAGCGGAAAAAATATCTGAAATATTCAGTTTTGAGCTTTCTCTTGCAAGCCTTCGCACCTCTTTGAAGATAAAAAAAATAAAAAAAGCTCCAATTCTCTTCAAAAAGATTGAAATGAATAAAGAAAAAGTATCAAATAATATGGTAAAACCAGCAAGCAAGATGAACAATATTAAAATAGATAATCCGAATAATGTCAAACAGGCAAATCATATTGATAATAAGATAAATAATAATATGAAAGTTGACAAGCTAATTAGTTTTCCCAGTAAGCCTCTGGTTCCATACACAGATTTCTCCAAGCTAGAATTAAAAATAGGCAGGATAATCTCTGTCAAAGAACATCCAAATGCAGACAAACTCTATATTCTAACAGTTGACTTCTGTTCTGAGAAGAGAACAATTGTCGCAGGCCTTCGTCTTAAGTATAAAAAAGAACAATTAGTAGGAAGGAAAGCAACTTTCATAACAAATCTCCAGCCAGCAACAATAAGAGGGATAGAAAGCCAGGGAATGATTTTAGCGGCTTCAGATGATAATGATGAATTGTCAATTCTCTCTCCAGAAAGAGAAGTAAAAGAAGGAAGTAAAATCAGATAAAGAATATATATATTGTTCAAAACAAATCTTTTTATACTGAAAAGAAGTCAAAAAAGAATGTCACAGCCAGAATTTGGTTTAGGAATTACCGCTTTCTCAATAAATCCAGGTGTAAATGCTGGAAATCTTGATACAACTCTAGATACAATAGATTCTTTAGAACTACCTAGACATAAAACTCCTGCAATTGAATTCTTACTCTGTCACAGTCCAGAATTAAGTTTAGATGATAAATCTGAAAGATACTTAACTTGGGCTCAAGAGTTAGGAAAAAAAGTTAGAGCTAGAGGTTACAAGCCGATATTTGATGGTTTTCATCCAAATGGTAGTAAAGCCCATCTTCTCTCAGAATATGAAGAGGAAAGAGAGTTAGCAGTCTCTCGCATAGTATCAATGATAAGATTTACTGCTGCTGCAGGTTCTGATTTATTGATAGGACCTTTCCATGTTGAACATGGAAGAAGAAATCCAGAAGGCCAACCAGATTCAAATAAACTTGTAGAGCCTCTCAAAAGAATAGCAAAATTTGCAAAAAGTTACAAGGTAAATATTGCTCCAGAAATGATTGTCGCTTTCGAATCTGACGCTCTTAATAGCTCTCACACAGCAGAGAGAGTCATGAGAAAAGTTGATTACAAAAATGCAGGTATCCACGCGGACACAGCACACATGCTAAGGGAAGAACTGAATCCAATTGGACAGACATTGGAAAAGTTATACGCAGAAGGAAAAGGAATTCTAAAACACATTCATTTCAGTTCAGGAGACAGAGGTCCAATTACTCGTGGAAGAGGAGAAGTTGCAAGACAATTGCCCGAGATAGTTGGTGACTTAATATCTTGTGGTTATGGAAGGAATGGAGAAGTGGTGGGAATTGAATGCTTCCATCACGGCTTATGGCCTGCTGTCGCCAGGGAAAATAAATATAGCTCTCCTAACTTAGCTGACGGATTAGCTCTGAGAGAAGCCAGAGACACAGTTAATTTTGTAAAAAGTGTGATGTCTAATTACAACAAGGGAAGATAAACTTCTTGTTAATCTTCATAAATATTCTTTCTATGCCCAGCTTTCAAAATATGTATAATCTGCCTGTTTTTGTCAACATCAATTATTAATCTGTAATCTCCAACTCTTAGTTTAAATCCATCTATTTCTGTAAGATGCTCAAGAAAATGAAAAGGGTTTAATTTGAGTGCTTTGAGCTTGTTCCAAATTCTTTCTCTGTCCTCTAGCTCTAATTTATTCAAAAAATCAGTAGCTTTCTTATCAAATTTAAGTTCATACATCTTTTTTACAAGCCGAGAATCTTCTTGGCTTCATCTTCTGTATAAAATTCATTTCTCTTAATTCTTTCTCTCGCTTCTTTTATCTCCAGAATAGTCTTTTGGCTAAGCTTAGGCTCTTTCTCAGTCAATTTAGCCAAATAAATAAGTTTTCTCACTAATTCATCATAGCTCTCACTCTTGTATTGTTTGAAAGAGTCTAATTCTGATTTTGTTGTCTGATTAAGTCTTATTGTGGTCTCCATATACTATTGTATACATATGTAAACTATTTAAATGTTTTTATAACGCAAATAATTGAATTATTGAGCAGTTTCCATATACTTAGCAGGATCTTCACCTGCAATTTTTGCATAAATATAAGCCCAAGTATTAGTTCCGTTAAGTGAAGAAACTCTATCTGCTTCAAGAATAGGGCTAATAATCATAATAGTTTGTGTTGTAATGTGCTGATACCATGTTTTATGGGCTGACGGAGCTTTAAATCTAAGACTATCAAACATTTTAGTTAAATCAGCAGAACGTGACCTAACTTGTTCAATAGCTTTACTTTTAGTAGAATTCTCCAAAGGAGAGTTATTTATTCCTTCAACAATCAATTCAACCGATATAAAAATTCATATTGAGAGTAATATTTAAACATTATTGCATTAGAAAAGTATCTTAACCAAACACTCTATCCCAAAGTGAAATATTTTCCTTATAGTTCCCGTTCCCAATAATCTTTGCAGCAATCATTCTATAAGCTCTTGCAGCTTTGCTCTTAGGATGCGTATGAACGATAGCATCTTTCATTACAAGAGCCGTCTGCATATTTTTATCTTCAGGAACAATACCTAAAATAGGAAGTTCAAGCATATCTCTAATATTTACAATAGGCATCTCTGTCTTTGTCCCTCTAATTCTTGTGATAATAACTCCCTTAACACTTTTTCCCAGCTGTTCAATCACTTTGCTTGTCTTCAAAGCATCAGTAACTGCTGGAATTTCCGGATTTGTAACAATTATAAGCTCATCACTTGCTTCAATAGAAGCAAGAGCTTCTTCGCCAAGGCCAGCAGCAGAATCATAAATTATATAATCAGCCATCTTTCTCAATTTCTTTCCAACATCTTTCAATTTGCCATGATTCAATCTTCTCAATTCTTTTACAGAAAGAGAAGAGGGAATTATCTTCGTTCCCGACTCGTGTTCATAAATTGCATCTGCAATTTTTGCCTTCCCAAGAAGAACATGATTCAAGCTAACGGGAACAATAGGCGCACCTAAGTGCAAGCCAACATTAGGTGTTGTTAAGTTAGCATCTAGAATTATCACTTCTTTTCCAAAAGCATTCAGTGCCGCTCCTAAATTGATGGCAGTAGTAGTCTTACCCACTCCTCCTTTTCCTGAAGTTATTGTTATTAATTTAGCCATATTACCAAAATTAAGTCGAAGACTTAATGTACTCGCGAAAACTAGTTATTTAAGAGAACTTATAAACTTTTCTAAGAGAGCAGCATATTCTTTAAGTTTGTCAAGATTAATATTGACTGTCTCTCCTCTATACATAACTTTTAAGTTAACTCCTTTTCTAAACTCATTTTCTCTCACTTTTTCCAAACCTTCAATATCGCGGAAGAGTTCATAAAGATTTAAAGTCTCAGTTATAAGAGAATCGGAAGAATAAAGTTTTTTCAGCTGAACCAATTTAGCCCTAGGGGCATCTGGAATTGGTTTCCACTTCTTCTGCTTCTTTGCTTTATCAACAAGCGCGTCCATTCCCATATCTATCATAATTTTCCATCTCAAAAGAAGGTTTATGATAACATCGCAGGTTTTCGTATATTTCAGACTTACATACAACAAATGGTCGGCGCTTATTTTCTCTTTTATTATTTGCTCCATTCGTATATAAAAGCTCAATGAGCACAACGACAACCAAGATTAAGTTATTTATATACCTTTCTGAGAAAAACACTCTTTCCCGAAGGAAAACATAAATTAACCGAACTTTAAGTCCTTTATAAATAAGCGTTTAGCTTAACTTAATGATAGCTTCAGCAATATCTCCTTCCGCCTCTTCCAGAGCCTTTCTCGCCTTCTCCTCCGCTGCTCCAGTCTTCTCCATAACTAACTTAACATCTTCTTCTCTTATTCCTGCTCCTTCTTCTCTCGCCTCTCCAGTTATCTGCCAACTTTCATTGCCTTGCATAATTATTTTCTGCACGCTGGGACTCTCAATAATTATCTTCCTGTCAGAACATTCTATAACTACTCTCTCTGCCTCTATCTCTTCCTGCTTGATGCCCATTTGCTTCATCATCGCCTTCATCTTACTTGGATCTATTCCTCCAAACATAAAAATAATTGAAGAAAAGCCTATTTATACATTTCTAATTAAGAATACTTCTCTAGCAAAGAAGAAAGTTCATGAAAATTAGTTATAACATGACTTGGGTTTAAAGCCAGAGCATCATGAAAAGTATATTCAGGTCTCTGAACCAAAACATCAACTGTCTTAGCTCCCCTAGCAGCAAGAATATCTTCCGAAGCATTTCCAACATATATTGTATTTTTAGGACTAAGCTCTAAATCAGCCAGACAAATTTCTATTCCATGAGGATCGGGTTTTTCCCTAACTCCCAAATGAGGTTTGGCATAAACAACTCTATCAATAAAACCATCTCCAAGAAGTTTAATCTGACAATCAGCTATAATTTTCTGCGCACCTGTGACAATTCCTATTTTATATCCTCGATCTTTAAGAAAAGTCATAAAATCAACAACATCAGAATAAACTTCCGTATGCTGTAATCTAGATTCAGTTGTATCGAGCACATTAAGAACTTTCCAAAAGTCTTCGGGCTTCAAACCAAACTTTTTAGTAACAAAAGCAGCTCTACCATGTCCAAACCAAAATTCAGCTGCAGTATCTTGATGCACTTCTTCTTTTTTATGATGCTTTAAAGTTTTATTAACTAAGCTAGTGATATGATCTAGTTTAGTCCAAACACACGTTCCATCTAAGTCAAATAGAACGCCTTTATTATATCCATTCATAGAGTCCAATCCTAAGTTTTCTTTATAATCTTAATTATTCCAGAAAGTATATTTGCAGAACAGATTTAAGCAGCAGGAACTTTCATTAAAATCTTCAAGAAGATAAGAGAAACAACTACGAGTGCAATGAACCACATGACTTGTGCAGGGGAAATCTTGAATCTGCTTCCAGATTCTTCATCGTACCTCATAAGCCCGCCAAAGCTTCCAGGCATGCTTATCTTATTATCAGCCATATTTATTTAATATAATTAAGCTATAAAAAGTTATCTTTTATATATTAACTACTATCTCAACTTCTTAAGAAATCTTTTCTTATCTCTTCCCGGAACTTCTTTTCCCCAAAGAACAAAAATTCTGTTAATTCTGCTCCAAAGTCTTCTGGGAACAAGCTCCCTTAAAGCAAACTCTGTTTGCTCAGGCGTCTTTGTCTTCACAAAACCGAAAACGTTAGCAATTCTATGAACGTGGGTATCAACACAAATTCCATCTTTATTATGTATCTCGCTCAGAACAAGATTCGCCGTCTTCCTTCCAACTCCAGGCAATTTCACAAGCTCATCAATCTCTTCCGGAATTTCTCCGCCAAAATCAGATATAAGCATTTTAGCGCAAGCAACAACATTCCCTGCTTTCGTCTTATTGTAGTTCAAACTTTTCAATACGGAAAGAACATCTTTATACTCAGCATCTGCCAGTTTATCTAAACTCTTATATTTATTAAAAAGTTCTTCAGCAATTCTAATTGTAGTATCATCTCTGCTCTGAGCAGACATTATAGTAGCAATAAGCATCTGCCAGTCCTCTTTCCAGCCTTCACCAGCAAGTCTCTTTTCATATTTACCATACTTCTTCTCAGCTTTCTTAAATATCTCCAAGAAGTGTTTTTGCTTATTCATCTTTTCTTTTTATTATCTTAACCTCTCCTTTATC
Source organism: Candidatus Woesearchaeota archaeon (assembly GCA_964505875.1). GTDB lineage: Archaea > Nanobdellota > Nanobdellia > Pacearchaeales > GW2011-AR1 > CAZDJT01. Next base: position 11,403 of record CAZDJT010000005.1, read on the forward strand.
AGCATCAACTTCAATCTCATCTCCATCTCTAAAAACCTTTGTTGCTATCTTAGTCCCAATAACACATGGCTTTTTCATCTCTCTTGCAACAATAGCTGCATGGCATAAAATTCCGCCTTCATCTGTAACAAAAGCGGCTGCCTTCTCCATCGCAGCAATAAAAGAAGGAAAAGTCATGACTGCAATTAAAATGTCTCCTCTTTTCACTTTCATCATATCTTCCGGACTGAACAATATCTTTGCTTTCCCTCTTACCTTACCTTTCCAAGCAGTATTTCCTCTCACTTCTTTCTCTTCATTTTCCTTTTGCTTAATTAATCCCTGTTCTTCAATTAAATCATCAACTTCTTTCTTACCTTGAAAGACTTTAATCTCTTCTTCATGCCTATAAACTGCATAGTTCTCTCTCCTCTTCTCAATATCTATCTTCTTATCTAATTTTCCAGAAATCAATGCATCAACAATCTCTTTCCAGACAAGATAAAGACAATTATCATAACTTATTCCAATTCTCCTTGCACATTCTTCTATCAAAGGCATCATAGAACGATTGGCAATATTGAGAATGTCTGTCCTGAAAGTCCTCAAATAGACATATTCTTTGACAATATTAATAAATTCTCTCTCTTCATCATTAAACTTAAGCTTTTTATCTAACAAAGAAAATTCTTTCTTAACTTCTTCAGTTTTCCTCTTCATCTCCAAGAGTTGAGAGTCAAAATCAGTTTTTATTAATACTCTAACTCTATCCAATACCTCTTCAAAAGTCATTAATTCTCCAATCAGCCATCTAACTTGCAGCCAGCTGTATTTTTCCAAATGCTCTTTAATTTCTTTCTCTAAATCCCCATCATTAGCAGAAAGCCACTCTTTCACTTCTTTATTCTCTTTCTCCAATAAACTTATATAATTCTTTTTCTTAAAAACAGAAACAATTTCCAATATAGAAATATTCTCCTTCTGTCCTTCATTCATCTTTAGAGGTTGTATAAGCATATTGCTTATTCTCTCAATTTCTTTCTCATCTTTATCTTTTTTACCAATTATCTCTCTTAGCTTCTCATTGAGAAACTTCTGCATACTCAATATAATAAGTAAAAAAACAGAGAAATCTCGGAAATAATTCATCTTCTCAGAAAATAAATCAGCTATCTGTTTGTTGCTCATCTTACTCAAGTCAATCTCTTTTATCTTTTCACTCTCTTTAATCAGCTTCTCTCCAGTCTTCTCGCAAAGTTCACTCATTTTCCACAGAAAAACATCGCCATCTTTATTGTAGCCATTAACTTGATACTGCGCAGCCTTACTCATTGTTCCTTCAACTTGATAGCCTATATCATTAGCCATAATAAAACCATCTTCAATATCAAAGTTGCCAAACTTTCTCAGATTCTTAAGACAACTTAAATAAAAATTTAAAGAAAGAGATAAGATGGAATATCTCCTCTCAGCAAGCCTCTCCCACTTAATTTTCTTCATAAAAAACATCAATAAGA
>CAZDJT010000005.1:12998-15469 GCA_964505875.1 Candidatus Woesearchaeota archaeon
TCTCCTGAAGTATCAAAGAAATGGTCAATTGTGCAAAGATTAACTCCGCCTCTTTGCAATAAAGCTCTTTGAAAAGCCGCGTTCCCATTAGAATAAGTAGCAACTTTCTTACCATCAACAGAAAGTTTTTCCAAAAGGGGATTTACATCAGGAAATACTATCTCTCCAGTAATCGCTCCTTGATTAAGTCCAATAGTATTAATTTCTCCCATCAGTCTCATTGAAGCAGAATTAAATTTTCTAGCTTTAATCTCATCAGCAACATCTCTAACAAGTGCTTCTATCACATAAGTGCGAGTTGCAACGACAGGCATAAAAGAATCAAAAACTCCTCTTAAAAAATGCTTCTCATCTAACAGACGCTCGTTATTTAGAGCAACTGCATCTTTAATAAGCTTGGAGCCATCTCGTCTAAACTGCTCATCTAATCTATCTATCAAATTAATAGGGCTTATTGTCCCCATTATATCCGTTACAACTGCCTTTATTTCCATAAAAACCAAAAAAGAATACTGTATTTAAAGATTATTATAATAGAAAAAAGAGAAATAAAAAACATTTTTAACCCCTTATCTGTTAGTTAATTCATGCTTCCAAAGATAAAAGATATAAAAAACTGGTCTCCAGAGATAGAAAAGCAAATAACTGAAAAGTGGCGGCTATCTTCAGAATGGAAGTTCAATGCAAAATCAAAAAAACCAATATATTCTATAGATACTCCTCCCCCCTACATTAACGCGCCAATTCACATGGGGCATGCAACAACATACTGTTTTATGGACTTCTTTGCTCGTTACAGAAGAATGAAAGGATTCGAAGTTCTCTTCCCTCTAGGTCTTGATAGAAACGGATTGCCAATAGAAATGGGAGCTGAGAAAAGATACGATATCTCTGCTTTCAAAGTAGGTAGAGAGAAGTTTATAGAATACTGTAAGAAACTCTTAGCAGAAACTTCAACAGAATCAATAGACACTTTCGCAAAACTTGGAATATCTTTCAACAATTATGAGCAAGGAAAGGAAATAGGCGATGTATATCTTACAGATTCTCCAGAATATCGCTCTGTAACACAAGCAACTTTCATCTCTCTCTACAAAAAAGGATTGATTTATGAGAATAAAAGAATAAACAACTGGGATCCAAAGTTAAGAACAACAGTTGCAGACTCAGAAATAGAATATTTAGACAAACCTTCAACTTTCAATCATATAAAATTTAAAGTAAAAGAAACAGGAGAAGAAATAATAATTGCTACAACTCGTCCAGAACTTATATGCACATGTGGAATGATAATATTCAATCCTAAAGATGAAAGATATCAGCATCTTGAAGGAAAAACTGCAATTACCCCCATCTTTGGCGAAGAAGTTATCATTCAAGAGCATCCTCTAGCGCAAAAAGAAAAAGGCTCTGGTTTGGTAATGATGTGCTCAGCAGGAGACTTGTCAGACATACAATTTTTCAGAGAGATGAATCTCGTTCCGAAGATTGCCATAAATATTGATGGTAAAATGAACAGTTATGCCGGCCTCCTGTCTGGACTTTCAGTAAAAGAAGCAAGACAAAAGATAGTTGATGAATTGAAAAAAGAAAATCTAATAGTCAAACAAGAACAAATAACTCACAGAACTCCTATTTCAGAACGTTCAAACGCAGAGATAGAATTTATAGAAATGCCTGAATTCTATTTAAAGCAGTTAGAATATTTAGATGACATAAGATCCCTGTCAAACAATATAAACTTCTACTCTCCGGAATCAAAAAAGATTCTTGACAGCTGGCTAGACTCTGTATCTATCGATTGGCCTATTTCGCGAAGGCGTTTCTATGCAACTCCTATTCCTCTCTGGCATTCTGAAAATAAAAACCTATTCGCAGTACCAAATCCAGGAGAATATTATGAGCCTTGGCGAGAGCAACCGCCAAAAGATGCAGAAGTGTTTAAAGATGGAAAAATGATAGGAAAGATAAAAGACTTTCCAAAAGAAAAATGGAAAGGTGAAGAAAGAATATTAGACACCTGGTTCGACTCATCAATCTCCGAGCTAGTCATGCTAAAATATTCAAAAGACGAAAAATTCTTCAAGAAATCATATCCTGCTTCTCTTCGTCCTCAAGGAAAAGAGATAGTCAGAACTTGGCTATACTACACTCTGCTCCGAGGCTATCTAGAGACAGAAAAACCTGCTTTCAAAGATGTATGGATTAACAATCACATCTTAGATGAAAAAGGAAGAAAAATGTCAAAATCTCTAGGTAATGTCATCAATCCTCAGGAGATAATAAAAGAATTTGGTGCAGAAGCTCTGCGTCTGTGGGCAGCTCTTGAAGGAGATCTGACAAAACAAGATTTCATCTTCTCAAAAGAAAAAGTAAGAGGAGAATTAAAGACATTGAACAAGCTTCTCAATGTAACAAAGTTCATCATGCAATTTGAAAAGCCGAAGAAAGCTAAATTGACAAAGCTTGAT
>CAZDJT010000006.1:0-5615 GCA_964505875.1 Candidatus Woesearchaeota archaeon
AAAAAGCTCTTTAAGTTCATATCTTTCTTAAATAAAATAGGTTTTTAAAGATTAAGTATTCTGTGGCTTAGTTGAAAAAACAGCCCTTGCGTTTTTAATCTGGGAATCTATTAATATATTTTGCTGTCTGCTCCAATCTTCGTCCGAATGCGTCTTGACATATTCTGCCCAATATTTTACAAACCAGCGCCTCTCCTTAAAGTTGGAAGCTCTCTCTTTCTTCAGTTCTTCCAAGCTTGTTTTTATTTCATTTTCCTTCATTTTCTAAAATCCTCCAGAGATTTTCAACTCCAAAGTAACTTATGAAATAAGATATCTTTTCTTTATTAAGCTTTGTCTTGAATAAGTTATACAAATGCTGAGCATCCTCAAAATCCTTATCTGAGCTGATTTCCTCAAAATCTCCTTTTGCTACAAGAGAAAGCTTGTAAGCTATCTGAACTTCAAGCGGAGAGAGAAAGAGTGTTTTTTCCTTAAGAAAAAGGATTATTCTATTCTCAAATGAATATTTTTGTATGTCGTTGGATATTATCTTGAACTCTATATTAGGAATTGGCGCACCGCTCTTGAAGAATCTTATAGCATGCTCATCAAGCATTGAGAAAGCATCTTTAGAGATAGAGGTATTTGCACACTCATACTCTTTGCTTAACAAATCGTTAAACAGCAGATTAAACCTGTCAAATTCCATTTTAGGTATAAGCAAATCAACATATTCAGTTGCTCTTGACCTTCCAGTTACTATAGATACATAGCCTGAGATTAACACATACTGTGTGTGCTGCTCCAGAATATTAATAAATAAAATCTATTACAAACCTATCTAGCTCATTAATAATTTTCTTGGAGATTATTCCTTTTTCTGTAAATTCCATGGAAAACATAGGTTATTTGAATATAAAAATCCAGCTTAGCACTGTTCAATAGTTATTTTAGTTTATGGTGTTAAGAAAGTCTTAAGCCAGCCTTTTTCCCTCGGGCTTTTGTATTCTTTATTATTAGCGTAAGTTATTAAGTTTGTAACTAATTTTGCCAAACCTACTTGAACCGCTGTCTGATATATTGGATCTGCTCTATCTTTGAAAAGATAAAATACTGTTCCAAGAACAGTTGCAAAATCCTGCGCTCCTCCTACTAATGCGCCTGTCCTGAATGCTAGCTGTTCAGCCCTATTGATAGATGCTTTTTCTGGGCTCAAATCAAGAATATAATCTGGAAGAGCTAGTTTTGCCACAGGTTTCTGGGACAAGGTAAAGACATTTGTCGCTCCAATTATTTGCTCCGCAGCATAGCCTTGCAAAAATCTTTCAAAAATGGCAACTGGCCTTGCTGTGTCTTCTTTTACCATGTTTACTAGAGAACTGGAAGGTGACTCTCCTGTTTGAATAGTATTTGCCACGAAATAACAACATCTAAAGAATTTTTAAACTTAATCAATTTATAGAGAGAATATTTGTTATTCTTGATTTTATTCTGAACATTCTGCAAGATATTTACAAAGCAAAGAGAAATATTTATATATGAACTTATATAGATTATAGTATGAATATATATAAAGATAAAAGCATCATTCACTATCCTACTTTAAAGACTATGCTGATGGTGGAAAGAGTTTTGAAGAAGGCGGATAAGATGATGGACAGAGAGGAACTAAAGAGAAATATGCCTGTTCAAATTATGCATCAGACTCTTAATCTTATTCTTTCTTATATGGAAGAAAAAGGCCTTATCATAGACTCCCATAAAGGTATTTTATGGATATATAATCCTAGCCAGAAGCTGAAGAAAGCTCTTGAAGAAGCAAGAGAAATATAATGTTTAAAGGCAAAGAAATAAGAGTAAAGCTTTCTGCTGAAGCTGATGAAGTATTCCAAGAACTTAGCAGAATTGTTGAAGAGGAAAGGAGAAAGAATATTGAAAGCTCTTTCCATCAGACGCTGCTACGTTCTATATTAAGAGTAAGAGATTTGTTGAAAGATAATCCTTTTGCTGGCGATCAAGTTAGGAAAGAAATTATTCCTGCTAAATATAAAAAAGAGTATGATATAGATAATACTTGGAGAATAGAATTGGCTGACCGCTGGAGATTAGTTTACAGTATAACTGGAAATCAGATAGAAATAATTACGTTTATTATGGATATTTTTGACCATAAAGATTATGATAAAGTCTTTGGATATAAACACTAAATAATCTTATTTCTTAGCTTTCTTTACTTTCTTCTTTCCTTTCTTCTCTTCTTTTGCTTCTTCCTGCTCAATTATTAATTCGCTACCTGCTTTCTTTATCTTTTCCTCTGCTGAAGCTGAGACGGCTGAAGCAGTTATTTTTGCCTTAATTGTTAATTCTCCTTCTCCTAGAATCTTATAGCCTGAGAGATTGACTTCTTTTTCTCCAGCATAATCTCTTGAAATATCTGACAGGTTTGTAACTTTAAGCTTGTTAGGTTTTGTTCCTCTTCTTAATGTTCTTGATTTGCCGAAATAATTATTTCCACCTGTTAATTTTATTACAAGCGTCTTTTTCTGGTCGCCTCTCTTTCCTGTTCCAGCCATTCCGTAGCCTCCTCTGTTACCTGAACCTCTTGTTCTCTTTCTGTGGCCTCTGAAGTGAGTCTGAGAGCCAGCATATCTTGTATTCTTACGTCTTTTTCTGAGGCTCATTTTACTGGAATACCTCCAAACTTATTATTAATATTAAGAAAATTAATATCTATAAAACTGGCATTTCTGGATATAATTGATTTGCTATTTACACTATTATTAAATTTATTAAGACAATTATTGGTGATTTGAGAGATAGAAAATTGTTTATTCATCTTACAACATCCTCCTGACTAAATCGTTTATCTTTTCTTTATTGTCGCCAAGAACACCTTTTCTTATAGGGAAGTGAAACTTTGTATCTATACCGCCTCTTGGAGGATGAAGCCTGAAATAAGGTTTTATATCGCTCTCTGCTAAGCCTTTCTTTGCAATCTGCTCTGCAACATCTGCTGGAACTATCTTCTTGCCTTTCTTAATTGGAATTGAACGTTTTTCTATCAGCAAAGAAAGAGTTTCTTTGTCTATTTTACCGAAGGCAATGAAGTTTCTCAAGAATTGAAGAAGATCTTGATTCTCTTTTGTATCTTCAATTATTGTAGCAGTATATTTCCTTCTAATTCTTAATCTGAATAATGCTTCTTTTACTTTCAAAGGTATTTCAACATCTCCTGAAATTCTTATTACTAATATCATAGTTTCATCTCCGTTGTCTTTGTCAGAGCATCTATACAAGCTTTTGCTACATTAAAAGTTGTTCTAGTCTGACCTTTCATGACTGAATAAACATCTTTTATTCCTGCAAGTCTTAAAATCTTCTTTCCTTCATTTCCAATTACTAGACCAGTTCCTCTAGGGGCAGGGATTAGTTTAACTCTTACAGAGCCGCATTTGCCTTGAACTACAAAAGGGACAGTGTGCGGTTCAGAGCCAGGCATTTCTTTTGATTCAAAGCCACGGATTATCTTTATAACATTAATTCTTGCATCTCTCTGCGCTTTTGCCCTTGCTGGAAGAGTTTCTTTTGCTTTTCCTATTCCAATTCCAATATGCCCTTTCTTATCGCCAACGACAACCATGCATGAGAAAGTTACTACGTTTCCTTCCATTGTTTTCTTCTGAGTCTGTCTCCACGCTCTTCTTTTTCCTCCACCGAACTTTCCTTTTGCTTGCCCTATAAGAAGAAGGTCTGACTCAACTTTAATCAAAGTGTCAACAATTTCAGGCTCTAATATTTTCTTTCCTGAACTGAGAATCTTATCAAGATCTTTTTCTTTTCCTGCTCTTACAAGTTTGCCTATTTCTGTCTTTGGAACCCAAGAATCCAAAGCTTTCTTCTGAGCTTCTGCTTCTCTTTCTTCTGGAGATTTTCTTACAAAGCCTTGGAAACCGCCTTCTTTTTCCACTTCCTTCTCTGCCTGCTTCTCTTCTTCTTTCTCTAATTTTATAATTTCTTCTGGGACAGGCTCAACAAGAGTCTTTACATCATTTACTGTATCTTTTTTTGCCATTTAAATTCCTTTCAAGACTTTGCTGAAAGCCTCCTTTAAATCTTTGTTGTTTTGGATAACAGAAAGATCAGGCAGAGAAACAGGATCATGAGGAACGGAAACTCCAGAATCAATAAATCCTTTTAGAGCTGCGAAAATTCTAGATTTCTTAACATTTCTCTGCATTCCTATATCAAGAATTGCTTCTTTTATCTTTCCTTTAACTTTCTTACCAAGAAGTAGACCGGAAAGATAAGATGCAGGCAGACTCTTCAGACTTCCTGAAAGATTCTCAGGCCAGCCTTTTGCTATCAAATCTTTTGAAGTAACTCCTGCAACGACTTTGTCTTGAGCAGTTTCTGAAATTACAACTTGAGCAATAATATATCTTCCAGTTTTTCTTATTACAAGCCTTGGCTTTTCAGATTTAAGCAGAGCTAGTCTTGCCTTGTAATCGGTCTTTGCTTCCATACGTCTGCGTCTTATTGTTCTTCCCATGTTAAGCTAATGTTTTTATTCTCTCCTTTAAATGGCTTTTGCTTTTGAATGAATGCGCTCTGATTTCTTTTCTCAATTGCACATATCTTTCCTTTGAGATTGATTCGTGCTTAAGAAGCTCTACTATAAATGCTCTTAATTTTCTTGTTATAATCATATATTCTCTCTTTTTGTTTCTTGCTTTCTTTCTTATGCTTCCCTGACCTCTTCTTCTCCTCTTCTCCTTCACTGCTGTCCTGCTTCCTCTTATTTCTTTTACCATTATTGCTCCATTGCCAAACAAGTCTCTTATGTCCTGCTTTGTAATTGCTTCTTTTATCTCGTCAAGCCTATTTACATTAAATGTAATCCTGCCTAGACCGACGCCAAGAGTATTTGCTGCAAGCTTTTTCTTTTTATCTAATTTCATTTCTTTCTCCCGATATTTGCTATCTTAACTTTGATTTCATCTGCTTTCTTTATTATCTCCAGCTTATTCTTTGCCCCGACTCTGGCTATGATTGCTATATTTTTCTGTGTTAGCTTCTGCATTTCAGAAACGTTGTGGACAAGCACTGGAAGAAGACCTTGTATTCTGCCTTCCATTGTTTTTTCTCTTCCATAACCAATTGAAGGCGTGTCAGGATAGCTTGTTCTTTTCTTTCTTAATTTGTTGTGAGTTCCTCTAGGTCTTCTCCATTTCTGAAGCTTTCTTCTATTCTTTCCCAGTCTTGAAAGTCTTGTTGTATCTGCTCTTACGAATCTAACTCTAGGCATTTTCTAATCTTACCGCCTTTTCAGTTATGTATATGCCGTCTTGGAAAACTCTTCTGTCTCTATTTCTTATCTTTGTTGCTTTCTCAACATTAGCCGCTGTCTGCCCAGCCGCATCTTTATTTGCTGATGTTATTGTTATCTTCTGCCCTTTTATTTCTATTACAACTTCAGGCAGAATCTTGGCAATTCTTGCTGTCTTTTCTCCAAGAAAATTATTTATTAACAATCTGCTGCCGTCGATTTTAAGAGTCATAGGGAAGTGAACATTGCAAGATTCAAGTTTGTATACAAATTTTGACTGCAGACCTGAAAAAAGGTTCTTTATATG
>CAZDJT010000006.1:5715-12929 GCA_964505875.1 Candidatus Woesearchaeota archaeon
TAGGCTAACAAGCCCCCTCCTAAATTCTTTTCCATCGCTGTTTGATGAGTCATAATTCCCTGATTTGTTGAAACAATTACTATTCCAAGATCTTTTGAAGGAAGATAACGCTTAGTGTATTTTTCTATCTCATAAACTTTTACATGATATCTAGGTTTTATTGCATTGCAGCCGTTTAGCTTTGCAAATTTAATTGTTAGAATGCTATTAGCTACTTCATAATCCTGGACATAGCCACGAAGTTTTGCAATTGCAAGTATAGAAAGAAGAAGTTTTGAACTATACTTAAGAGTAACTGAATCCTTCTTTGCCTTTTTGGCGTTCATCATTTGGTTTAGTGCGTCTGCTACTTTATCTTGGCTCATTTTAGTTGTATTTTTTGAATCCGATTTCTTCAGCTATTTCCCTAAAGCATTGGCGGCATAAATTTATATTATACTGCTTGATGTGTGCTCCGAATCTCCAGCATCTCTCGCATTTTCTTACTGCTATTCCTGTGCTTCTTGTCTTCGGCTTGTTGAATTTTGTGAATTTCTGTAATATTGCCAACTTTCCTTTCAACTGAACTGCTACTTTACTCCAATCGCTTGCTGTCATATTAAATAAACTTGGTCTTAAAACAGTCCTCCATGAATTTCATAACTTCCTCGCTTGGAACCTGCTGTTTCTTTGCTATTTTTCCTCTTTTAATCTTTTTTCTCTGAACATGGAGACCAGAACGGGCAAAGACGACTGTGATATTAAATCCTCTAATTCCAATATCTCTCTGGTATTCCACTCCAGGTATCTCAATATATTCTTTTATACCGAATGAAAAATGATTATCTGAAATCTGTTTCTTCTTCAGAGTATTATCAATTGCTCCAAGAAGTCTTTTCAGCAAATCAAGAGCAGATTTTCCTCTCAATGTGACGCAAGTCCCTACTTCCAATCCTGGACGAACTCCGAAATCTGGAATTCTCTTGCTTGAAGCAATAACTTGCGCTTTTCTTTCAGTAATTAATTCAAGAAGTTTCTTTGCCTTGTCAAGATTCTTGTCAATTGCTCCTGAGCTTAGAACAACTTTCTCTATTTTTACAGCTCTCATTACATTTTCCTTCATATTGCCGCCACCTGCAGTTTGCTTAATTGAACATCTTTTCCGTTAACGTTTACCTTTACCTGCTTTCCTTCAACTTCTATGACTTTAGCTTTTGCTCCTGTGTAGCTTCCAGAAAAGACAAAAACTTCTTTTCCTTTTTCAAGAGGGATATGTTTAATCTGCTTTCCTGAGAAATCAAGAACAACTGAATCTCCAGTCTTCATCTCTGTGCTGGAGATCAGATTTGAACCGTCGTGGAAGTTATATTGAACTTTTCCTTTTCCTACAAGTCTTTTGTCAGTAATATTCACAATTCTTGCATTCTTTGTGAAGGGCTCTGTAAAAGAGAATTTTTTTGTTGGTAAAATAGTAAGCATGTATGGCTTGTCTGCTTCGAAAACATTGAAAAGCCTTATGCTTTCTCTAAAATCTTTTACTGCGCGGCCGTTAATCTTCAACTGTTTTGCTTTAATTAGGGCCTTGACCTCTGCTGAAGTTCTTGCCTGTTTCAGCATATCTCTCATAGCGATTATTACTGGGACAGAAGATTGAACATGACTAATAGCTCTTGCTACATATTTATTTCCCTTTCTTGATATTGGTAATTTAGTTGTGGTTTCCTGCCTTGTTTGGTGCATTTTCTGCTCCTTTCTTTGATGAACTTCTTTCTACTGCTGATTTTCTCTCTTTATCATCCATACTAGCTGATTGAATAAGTAAAGCTGAAGGTCTGAAGTAAAGATTTACTTTTGAGCCGTCTCTCTTTGACCTTTGAATTCCTTCAATTGCTACTCTTGAATTTTTTAAATCAACGACAGATATTTTTCCTGTCTTCTTTCTAGAATTTCCGCGCATGACAAGCACCTCATCCCCTTTCCTGAGGGGAAGACTTCTCTTGCCATACTTTTCTCTTAAAGGTTTTGACAAGTGTGCACTTAAAAACTTATGCTTTGTATGCAGACCAGAATTTGCTCTGAACTTTCTCTGCTTTCTAGGTTGTTTGCTTGAAAGCCATGAAGAAGAAAATTCTTGTTTCATGTTAATTCCTATCTCCCAGGGTATAATCTTCTGTAACATTAGCGCGTCTTAGTATAGCATTATAACTTTGCTTTGCTCTCTCCACTAATCTACTATGCTGAAATCCAAATCTTTCAGTCATTTTTGCAATATATTCCTGTGCTGCCTTATGAGCAAAATCTAATTCTTCTGTTTGTCTAAAATTATAATTTTCTACTATACTTCTGGCTATTTCCTCCAGATTATTTGTTACAATGAATAGTGTAACTAATTCTTTTCCTATTCTGCCAGAAGATTCTAATGCCTCAATTCTTTCTGAGTTATCAATATGTTCTTTCGATAAAGATGGATGAATCATCATGTTAATTGTTACCTCCAGCAGAAGGCAGAGTTAATAATGATTCAACTTGCTGAAGAGCCAAGTTATATCTTTTATTGGCAATTGAGAATATTGGTCTAAGACTGCCCAATTCAATTGCAGAAAGAGCAATTCCATCCATGATACGTTTTGCTTCGGCCATAGCTTGTATTGTTCTGTCAGTTAAACCTAATTGAGCTAAACCTCTAGCCTCTGCTAATGCAAAATCAAACATAGCAACGTTTGATGCATAATTGCCTCTTGTTTCATCAATTCTTCCTTCTTCTTCCAGAGATTTTATTTTGACTATTTGAGAATCCATTCTGTCAACTCTATTTGCCATTGCATTTCTAAAACCATTATAACTTAGTTTCATAGTACGAATTGCGCCAATTTAGCGACCTCTTTCCAGCGTTCTCCGACTTCTCTTGCAACAGGACCTTTAATCATTGTTCCTTTTGGATTTCCTTTTTCATCTTTCAAAAGAGCAACTGCATTGTCTTCAAAGCATACACGCTCTCCAGTCTTTCTCATATAATGCATTTTCTGCCTTATTACTACAGCATCAAAGACCTGACCTTTCATTTCCGGTTTCCCTGCCCTCACAGAAACTTTTACCCAGTCAGCAACTTTTGCATACTGCTGTCTTCCTTTCTTTGTTTTTCCGTGCTTAACACCAGTTATTCTTACAATTCTTGCGCCGCTATTATCTGCAGCCAAGACTTTACTTCCTATATTAAGACCACGTGTTACTCTTGCACTTATTGCTTTCATTTTTTATCCTCCGCAAGATAATTTTGATTAAATCTATCTCTTAAACCTACTGCGTGAATGTCTAAATTTTGGTGCAGTTTATGAAATTGAGGATGATTATTATATTGCTGAACGAAATTTATAATAAGCTGGGATATTCTTGAATGATAATTTAACGGCTCTTGGGATAATTCTAAACTCTCATTAGTAACATTATCCATTAAGACAATTATCCTATTGCATTCCACTTCTATATCGGATAGAGCGGGCTTTCTTTCTTGCATCATTGCTTTTTTCATTTCTTCTCTCCCTGCGTCTCCGCAGATTTTATTTTATCTGTAACAATGAAATGAATTATCTTGCTTAAAGGTCTCGTCTCTTTTACTCTTACATAATCTCCTACAGAAACAGAAAGATTTGCAGGCAAGCGAGCGTGGATTCTTGTTGTTCTAGTATAATAACGTTCGTACTTTATTACTTTCAATGTTCTGATAAACTCTACAACAACTCTTGTAGCAAACTTTTTTGTAACTGTGCCTTCAAAAGTTCTTCCGCGCATTGCAGGCACGACTACATCTGTCTTTACAATTTTTTCCGTCTTTTCGGCTTTTTCTGTTTTTCCTTTGTTTTGTGTTTTCATTTTAGTCTGATATTGATTGTTCAGGGAATCCAAGTTTGACAAGTATTGGTTTTACTTGCTTCTTGTGATTGCCTTGGAGTTCAATTACTCCATCCTTGACTGTCCCGCCGCATGCCAGCTTTTCCTTAAGCTGCTTGGCAGTTCCCTTTATGTCAAAGTTTCTGTCAAAACCGCTTATCAGGGTCGTGATTTTACCATATCTTCTGGAGACTGTGCTCACGGTTATCTGCTGTTCGCCCTTTGCGATCTCATCAAAAACTCCTGCCTCTGTCGGCAGGCCAAATCTTGGGTCTATGTCCATATCTATTTCTTCAACGCCTCCTTAACGGAATTGTTGAATGTATAAATTCGTGCAATAGCCCTTTTAATCTCTTTGGTTTTGGCTGTTGCTTTATTTGCAGTTACTCCAGATTTGACAAGCTCCATCTTCAAATCTTTTGTCTTCTGATTCAAATCTTCTTTACTCATCTTTCCTATTTCTTTATATCTTAAAATAGCCATTATTTCTCTCCTCCTACTTTCTTCTTACTTCCCTTCTTAGCAGGCTTCTTCTCTGTTTTCTTTTCTTCAGCTTCTCTAGCTTTTTCCGCTTCATCTGCTGTTAAAGTGAGAGCGCGGGACTTCAGTTTTGCAATAAGAGCTTCATCTACCACGATACGGTCGTGAATATGAGCATTTGGAGGCAATATGCTTACTTTTATTCCTACAACTCCAGCCATAGTTGTTGCTTGAGAGATAGCACGATTAACAACTTTTGCAGGATCTCCTGTTTTCTTCAAATAACCTTGAGCGAATCTCCAGCTCTTTGCTCTTTCGCTTGGTAACTTTCCTGATAAAACTATTTCTGCTCCTAAAGCGCCTGAGCGCATTATATTCTGCAGAGTCTTGTAAGCAATTACTTTGAATTTCAGAGAACCTTGTCTTTCCAAACCAAGAGCAATGTCGTCTGCAACAAGCTGAGCGTCAATTGAAGGATCCCTTATTTCAAGAATTTCAATATGAGGATTGTCCAACTTGAATCTTTTCTTCAAAACTCTTGTCAACTCATCAATCTTCTCTCCTTTTCTTCCGATGACAAGTCCTGGCTTGCTTGTTGCAATTACTATTTTCTCTCCAACTGGAGTATATTCTATTCCTACATTGCTTATCTTTCCTTTTCCTAGATTTGTTTTAATGTATTCTCTTACTCCTAGCTCTTCTTTCTTGAAATTAACGAATTTTTTCTCTTCCATTATTTCTTTTCTCCTTTCTTCTCTTCTTTCATTTTAATTTCCTTTGCTTTAAGAATAACATTTGTTCTTTTAAAGCGTGCTCCGCCTCTCTTTGCAGGACGTGAAGCCCAGCTTGCAGAAGCATAGTAGATTCTTGTCTTGTCCAAGTCGAGACCATTGACTATGCAGTTTCCTCTTAGACCTTTAAGCATGGTGATGAACATAGCTGAAACTTTAATAGGATAACGTCCTGAATGCATTCCTTTTCTGTGAGGAATTTCTCCTTTGAAGGGAATAGCTTGTTTGAAAAGTAGCACAGACTCAAGGTCGGCAATTGCTTTATCAATTGATTTGTTCTTTATGAAGTTTGAGATATACATGCAATGTTTCTTTGATGCGTGCAGGGCAGAGCCTGAAGCAATTGCTTCTTCTTTCTTTACTATTGGCTTTACTTCTTTCTTTGTCTCATTCTTTACTTCTTTTTTCTCTTCAACCTTATTATCTGTCTGATTTTCCATCTTGATTTCCGTTTTCACTTCTTCTTTCTTCTTTTCCTCAACCTTAGAATCTTTTACAGCACTAGCTGGCTGTTTTCTTGACATCTCTTGCTGATTCTGCTTCTCGTCGCCTACATGTTTTGGTTTATATTGCTTTTCCATTTTTATTTCTTCTCCGCCTTTGATCCTTTAGTTGCTCCAATTCCTGCTTCTCCGTGAGAAACTTTTACTCTTGTCATTGAAAATTCTCCTAATCTATGCCCAATCATATTTGCAGTCATTAAAACATCGTTGAATGTCTTGCCGTTGTAGATTGCTATTGACATTCCAACCATTTTAGGGACGATGATTATATCTCTCATGTGAGTCTTTATCTTTTTCTTCTTTGCTGCTTTTTCTTCACAGCTCTTGACGAATTTCTCTATAATGTCAAAGTGTCTTAAGACTGAACGTCTGCTTCTTGAAGTAAGATATTTTGCTGACTCTCTTACATCCAGCTTCTTCAGTTCTTCAAGATTCACACCTCTATAAAACTGCTCTTTTGACCTTAATACTACATCTTCAGCCATTTTACTGTAAACCTCCGAGTGAGAAAACTCCTTCTTTTTGAATTAATAATCCGCCTTCACGAAGCATTCTATCTATTCTGCTCGCAGATACTTGTCTATACATTCTTAATTCATCAGCATTTAATTCACGCACACATACATCCACCTTATTATTGCTGGTAAAACTTATCGAATCTCCATCCGTGATAAAACTTGTTCTTGGAAGAGATAATGAAGCAAATTTATCTCTAGGTCTTGTATTAATACCATTAATCATAACAAAAGAATCTAAATTGTCTCTTTCTCCAAGATAAATAAAATCTTTTATTGTCTGATCCGCTAAACTCAGTTCGTAAACTTTACCTATAGTTAAATGGGGATTTGGCATTACTTGCGCCTCCCAGTTCTACTTGGTCTAATATGTCCTACTCTGTTTCCTGGAGGTGCGTTTCTCTTTGCTATCTTTGACTTGATTCTCTTTCCTCTACCTGAACCGAATGGATGGTCAACTGCGTTCATCTTAACCGCGGAAGTACGAGGCCATAGTTTGTTTCTTGATTTCATCTTGTAGAACATCTTACCAGCTTTTATGAATGGCTTCAAGACACGGCCTTCTCCAGCTATCTTTCCAACTGTTGCACGGCAGTCTCCGCTTATTACTATTTCTCTCTTGCCAGGCATTAAAAGAATTATTTTATTGTTCTCTTTCTTTTTCATGATAACAGCGGAAAGACCTGCAGACCTTACCATTTTTCCTCCATCTCCAGGATTGTTTTCAATATTGTAAATAGAAGTCATCTGAGGAAGATTCTTAATCATGACAATATTTCCATCTTTTGCCTCTTCTCCGCCAATCATTATCTTCTGGCCTGAAACTGCGCCGTTAAAAGCAGCGTTGTAGAATATTTCTTTGCCAGCTTGCACTTTTATCAAAGGAGCGGAGTGAGCTGTTGAGTGAATAATATCAAGAATTTGAGCTTCTCCTTCATGCATAGGATATTTTATCTTGTAAATATAAGCTTTCTTTCTGACCTGATAGGTCATACTTCCGTGTCCTCTTGCCTGTGAAATAATTCTCTTTCCCATTTTAGATGTTCGCCTCCGCTAAT
>CAZDJT010000006.1:13029-15156 GCA_964505875.1 Candidatus Woesearchaeota archaeon
GTTGCTTTCATTTTATATCATCCCCAGTTTAGTGGCCACGTCGATGGCTGGATTTAATTTATTTAATCTGACATATGCGAATTTTCTGTTTGTTCTTATCAAAGTTCTTACATTCTCAACTTTTACTGAGAAAAGAGATTCAACTTCTTTCTTTATTTCTGTTTTTCTTGATGTTCTTGAAACTTCAAACAGCAAAGTGTTTTCTAAATCAATCATCTTAACTGCTTTTTCTGATGTTACTGGTTTAAGCATCATTTTCTCGCTCCCAGTTCTTCAACTGCTTTTTTAGTATATAGTGTTAGTCTTCCAAGAGGATATAAGTCAGATATTTTTATTTCTTTTACTTGCTTTACATCAAGACCAGAGCATTTTACATTTTCTCCTGTGCCTGTAACTACAAGAAGACCTGCATTTGACTTGTATTTTCTTCCTCTTGATTTTCCTTTTCCTGCTCTGACTGTCTTATTCTTGAAAACATGAGAGAAAGCCGCTCCGAAGATTGCAGATAAGGAAGAAACTACATCTTTTGTCTTTGAAGGCAAAGATTCTATTACTGCAGGATTGATAGAAATGACTGGAAGATTAGTATATCTTTTCATAATATAATTCTTATTTGCCGTCGCTGCGAAAGCAGAATTCATTGCAGCCTGGACTTCTTTCTTGTTAACATATCTGAAAGCATAATTTCCTTTTGGCGGGCGAGCTGATCTTCCGCCTCTTGAGCTTGAAGATTCTGCGCCGACCCAGTAGAACTGCGTTCCACGGCGCCACATTGTTTTCCTTGGAGCTCTTGAAATTCCTTTTCCATAATGCCCTTTCCATTCATGTCTCTTATGGCTTATAGTTCCTGAAGCTGAATGTCTTTTTCCTGCTTCTGAATAAGTAGAATAAGGTGTCATGTTTCTGAACAAGTCTGCATAATAATATTTGTAAGCTAAGTCTTCTCTTATTGTTGTTGTAAAGATTGCAGGAAGGTCAACATCTCCTTTCTTCTTTCCTTCTACATCAAATAATGTAGTTTTCATGCTATTAACTCCGCAAATTCATATTTTTTCTTTGCCTGACCTTTTGTAGGTCTGAAAGCAATTGTCAGCAAAACTTGTCTTTTTACAGGACCTTGAACGCTGCCCTTTACAACAAGATAATTGCTTCTTATTTTTCCAAAATGCTTGAATCCATGTCCAGGATTTATGTCTTTTTCTGCTATGCTTCCAGAAGTTATTGCTTTAATATTGTAGTGAACACGAGTAAAAAGACCGAGCTGTCCAGCCATTGGAGTTCTGAAGGTTACACGGGCTGGATGCCAAGGAGATAAGCTGCCCGGACGTCTTCTTCCCTTTTCAGACTTATGCTGTTTAAGATTGATTCCGAATCTCTTTACAGGTCCTGATAGTCCCTTCCCTTTTGTAAGAGCACGGACATCAAGAAGAGTAGAAGTAAATAATTCTTTCAAAGAAAGCTCTTTTCCTATCCATGATTTTACCAAATCAAGAGCTTTTGCCCCGCCTACAGCAATTTCTGCAACGTCTGGAGTCTTCTTTATTCCTGTTTGAGAAGCAAGAGAATAAACAATAAGCCTTATTTCTTCATATCCTTCTGGAGCAGCAAAGGCAGGTATTGTCTTAGGAACGGTGAATAGTTTCTTCAAAGCCTTATCATTTGAAACGACAATATCTTTCATCACCTTCCCGTCTTTATAGAATCTTACTGAGAAGATTTTCATGTTAGGGACTTCAAGAATTGTAACAGGAAGAGCGATTTTCTTGTTCTGAGTCATAGACTTGTCAGTCATATCTTTTACAATAGCAGTCCCCATTCCAACTTTATATGCTAAGAAACCGAGCAAACCTTCTGCTTTTATAGTGCTCCAGTTAACACTAGGGATAATCTTTTCCGCCCTCTTACGAGGCCAGAATTGAAGGCTTCCTGAACGCGGTCTTGATAGTTTTGCCATTTTTGTGTTTTATTATCTAACAAATACAATTTCTTGTACTTAATTCGGACATAATTAGTGCAACTCGACTATCTTTTCCGCTACCTTTCTGTTTATTGAGCCTGTGTGTTATCAGCACATCCAATCTCAACTAGATTCAATTTGCTGAGATAAAGAGGGTATTTAAAGGTTTT
>CAZDJT010000007.1:0-12703 GCA_964505875.1 Candidatus Woesearchaeota archaeon
TTAAATTAGTGAAAAAATCGAAGAAGAATATATAAACTGATTCAGATAGGGATATTCATGGAAGATTTTAAGAAGAGATTTATTGAATTTGCTTTCGCAAACGGTCTGAAAGTTTTTGATGATTCTTCAAATGATAAGAAATTAAAGAGTGGAAGAATTTCCCCTTGGTTTCTAAATATTGGTGATTTTAATGATGGTGCAACTTTAGGAGCTCTTGGAGAAGCTTATGCCGACGCAATTATTGCTTCTGGAATGAAAGTTGATTTATTGTATGGTATTCCTGAGAAAGGAGTTAGTTTGGTTGGTCCTGTATCGGCGGCTATGGCAAAGAAAGGACAGAATGTTGGCTGGTTCTTTACAAGAAAGATGCCTAAAGAACATGGAGAATCTACTGGCAAAGCTGACTTGACTAAATTAGTTGTTGGTAAAGTGCCAGAAGATATGCAAGTCATAGGGCAATTAGATGATGTCTTCACTGCTGGTGATGCAAAATATGCTGCCAGAAAAGAATTACAATCTTTAGGAAATTTTGATTATCCTCTTCTCGCAATTGCTCTTGACAGACAGGAAGTTGGAATAAATGGTAAAAGTGCAATTGAAGAATATGAGAAAACAACTTCGACAAATGTTGTTTCAGTAGTAAATGCTAGCGACGTTTTAGAATATATGAGAGAAAAATTGCCTTCAGGACAGGTAACTAGTAGACAAATAGAAAGATTATCAAATTATTTGAGAGTTTATGGAACTGAGAGTGCAAGAAATTGTGTTGGAGGGCTTGAGCAGACTATAATCGGCAGAGATAGAAGCGTTATACCTGCTTGTGATGTGGAAACAATTGAGCTATTTGAAAAATTAGTTGAGCAAACTGGAAATGTTACAGGTATTGGAGGATATAAAATTGGTTTTGAGTTAGGTTTAGGATACGGACTTCCTAAAGTTGTTGAAATCGCAAGAAAACATACTGACAAGCCAATTATTTATGACCATCAAAAAGCTGGAACGGATATTCCAGATACTGGTAAGAATTTTGCTAAAGTTGTAAAGAAAGCAGGTGTTGATACAGTAATACTTTTCCCACAATCTGGACCCGAGACAGAGAGAGCTTGGATATATAGTGCTCTAGATGAAGGATTAAACGTGATAGTTGGCGGAAGAATGACTCATCCTGCTTATGCGGTTAGCGAGGGCGGTTTTATTACTGATGAAGGCGCTTTAGATATGTATAGAATTGCTGCAAGAGCAGGTATTAATAATTTTGTCGTGCCTGGAAATAAGCTAGACATAATTAAGCAAGTTAAAGAACTTGTTGAAGCTGAAGGTGTTGCTCCAGTATTTTATGCTCCTGGATTTATTGCTCAAGGCGGGAAAATTGAAGAGGCTGCAAAAGCTGCTGGAGACAAATTCCATGGAATTGTTGGCAGAGGAATATATCAAGCAAGAGATATGCATGCTGCTGCTTTGGAACATACTCTTAATATTGGATAAATCTTTTCTACTTTTCAATCTATCAAAACTTGTATGACAAGTTTTAAATAACCAGTTTAATTATCGGACTTATGGCCTCGTAGCTCAGCCCGGATAGAGTACAGGACTTTTAATCCTGGTGTCGCGGGTTCAAATCCCGTCGGGGCCATTTGAATATTATGGGATTTGAACATCCAGAGCATTCTAAAGAATCTCTGTCCCTTCGGTTGCTAACCTTCAGGAATCCCGTCGGGGCCATTTTTCCCCAAAAAATGAAAATATTTGAAAAACTTGAAAAAAGGCAAAAGCACGAAACATTTAAAAAGGAAGTTTTGTAACTTTTTTAAATAACCCCATTAATATATATCACTATGGAGGTAACTGTCCGAATTTCATACTTACCATGCACATCTTACAGCCAAAACACACCAGACTGAAGCCAGAAGAGGCGAAGACTTTACTTGCAAAATATAATCTTTCTGTTACGCAATTGCCAAAAATAAAGAAAACTGATGCTTCTGCTCCTGAAGGATGCGAGACTGGAGATATATTAAAAATAGAAAGAAGAGATGAGGAGAAGACACATCTTTATTTCAGAGTTGTTGCATAAAATGGATAATCAAGCAAATATTATAATAAGGAAATACCTTGAACAGCATTCACTTGTAGAGTCAAATATTCTTTCTTTCAATGATTTTATTATGAATAAAATGCAGCAGATTGTCAGCGAGATGAACGCTACAATAAATAATGAAGAAGTTGAGATAAAACTTGGCAAAGTAAGAGTTGAAAAGCCGAACATAATTGAAGCAGACGGAAGCAGCAGCGTTATAACTCCTATAATTGCTAGACTGAGAAACTTGACTTATTCTGCTCCTGTTTATGTTGAGCTTACTGTAAAATATGGTGATCAAGTTGACAGTTCTGAAGTGGAAATAGGAAGAATTCCTATAATGGTAAGAAGTGCTGCATGCACTACAAACGGCATGAGCAAAGATAAAATGCTTGAGAATTTCATGGATCCTCTTGACCCTGGAGGATATTTCATTGTAAATGGTAACGAGAGAATTATGGTTATGAACGAAGACTTGGCTGCTAATCAGCCATTCATTGAAGAGGGCAGATTGGGATTAACATTAAGAATATTCTCTCAGAGAGGCGCTTATAGGATTCCTACTACTATATCAGAGACTAATGAGGGTCTTCTTGAGATAACCTTCAGCAGATTGAAGAATATTCCAGCAATAATTGTTCTGAAGGCCTTGGGAATGGTTAAAGAAAATGAGATTGCTAAAAATATTGGATATGAAAATGACTGCATTATAGTTAACTTGTATGAATTTGCAAAGATACAAGAAGCTGAAGATGCCATGCTTTACATTGCTGAGAAAGCAGGAATACAAGGAACAAAGAAAGAGATTCTTGATAGAGTCAAAGAAAGACTTGATTCATTCTTCCTTCCGCATATTGGCCTTGACAAGCAAGCAAGACATGAGAAGACTCAGACTTTGTGCAGACTTATAAGAATATATTTGAGAGCGAAAGAAGATGAAAGCATTAGAACTGACAAAGACCATTATGCAAACAAGAGAGTTAAGCTTTCTGGAGATTTAATGTCTGATTTATACAGAGTTAACATCGGTATTCTTATAAGAGATATACAATATTCTCTGCAGAAAATAGCTAAGAGAAAGAAATTTTATTCTATATCTACTATTGCAAAATCAACTCTTTTCACTCAGAGAATTGAAAGTGCAATTGCTACAGGAAGCTGGATTGGGGAAAAAAGCGGAGTTACACAGAATATTGACAAGACAAACTATCTGGCTATGCTTTCTGGACTGCAGAGAGTTTCCAGCATGCTGCCTGGAGAGCAGGAGAACTTCTTAGCCAGAACTCTGCATCCTACTCACTATGGAAGATTCTGTCCTACAGAAACGCCAGAAGGGACTGAAATTGGTTTGAGAAAGAACTTGGCTATCCTTAGCAGAATTTCCACCGCTGTTCAATTTGATGAAGCTGGTGCTTTGAAGAAATTTAACGAATTTGGTTTGAATAAAGAGACGGGGAAGGATGTTTTCTTTAATGGAAGATTTATCGGACTTGTTCAGAATCCAGAAGATTTCTGCAAGAAAGTTAGAGGAGCAAGAAGAGGAAGCGCATTCCCTAAAGAATTAAGCATAAGATATGATAAAATGATTGATCAGATTTCTATTTCAACTGAAGTTGGAAGAGTTTTAAGACCTTTAGTAGTGGTTGAGAATGGAGCAAGTAAATTGAAAGATGAGCACATATTATTGATTGACAATGGTAAATTAAAGTGGGCAGATTTAGTGAAAGAAGGAATTATTGAATATTTAGATGCGGCAGAAGAAGAGAATGCTTTTGTTACTTTAAAGAAAGAGAATCTTACTGTTGAGCACACGCATATTGAAGTTCATCCTATTGACATATTCGGACTGGTTTTAAGTCTTGTTCCGTTTGTTAATCATGACCAGTCTTCTCGTCTTATCAAAGGAGGTAAGACACTAAAACAGAGTCTTGGTATTTATTCTGCTGATTATCTTGTTAGATTAGATACTGATGTCTCTATCCTGCATTATCCTCAAAAACCGATAGTAAGAAGTTTCGTTTATGACGCGCTACATGTTTATCCTGCTGGACAGAATATTGTCGTCGCGATAATGCCTTTTGAAGGGTATAATATGGAAGATGCAGTTGTTCTTAACAGAGCGAGTGTAGACAGAGGAATGGGAAGAAGCACTTATTTCAGACCTTATAGAACAACAGAATTGAAATATGCTGGAGGACTGGCTGATGAAATCGTTATTCCTGAAAAAGATGTTGCAGGATACAGAACAGAAGAGTCTTACAGATTCTTGGAAGATGACGGAATTGCTTATCCTGAAGCAGATATGAATGAAGGAGAAGTTCTTATAGGTAAAGTTACGCCTCCTAAATTCCTTAGTGAAGCTAAAGATATTAGCATACAAGCTAAGAAAGAAGCAAGCACTGCAGTAAGACAGGAAGAGAGAGGGACAGTTGATGCAGTATTTATTACAGCAGATCAAGAAGGCAACAAGATTATTCAAGTTAGAACAAGAGATTTAAGACTGCCAGAGCCTGGAGACAAGTTTTCTGCTCCTCATGGACAGAAAGGAGTAGTTGGTTTGCTTGCTGACCCTAAAGATATTCCTTTCACTTCTCGCGGTGTGCAACCTGATTTGATATTTAACCCTCACGGAATTCCAAGCAGAATGAGTATGGGATATATGATGGAAATAATTGGAGGTAAAACTGCTGCACTGACTGGAAAAATAGTTGACGCAACTCCTTTCAGCGGAATAAGAGCAGATGAGCTTGAACAGAGCTTGAGAGAACTTGGATTCAGTTTTGATGGAAAAGAAACTATGTACAATGGAATTACTGGCAAGAAAATTGAAGCTAAGATATACATCGGTAATATGCATTATCTGAAACTAAAATATATGGTAAAGAATAAGATGCATGCTCGTGCTTCAGGAAAAGTTACTTTACTGACAAGACAGCCGATTGAAGGAAGAGCAAGAGGCGGAGGATTAAGATTAGGAGAAATGGAGCAGCAGGCACTTGCAGGACATGGAGCTTCTCTTCTTCTTAAAGAAAGATACGATTCAGACAAGACAGTTATACATATCTGCAGAAACTGTGGCTCAATGGCTTATGAAGATACTATTAGAAATAAGATTCCTTGCAATGTTTGTGGAGGAAACGATGCTGAACCGATTGAAGTTTCATATGCTTTCAAACTTTTGATAGATGAACTACTCGGTCTAGGTGTTCACACTACATTTGAACTAAAGAATAAATACGAACAATAAAATGAAGGAAGAATATTTCAGAAAACAAGTTAGGGCATTGAGATTCAGCTTGATTAGTCCTGACCAGGTAAAGAAAGTCAGTATGGCTAAAATTGTTACACCTGAACTTTACGATATTGATGGTTTCCCAGTTGATGGCGGTTTAATGGACTTAAGATTGGGAGCGATTGACCCAGGAGTCAGATGCAGAACTTGCGGAAAAAGAGTTAAAGAATGCGGAGGGCATCCTGGAAGCATTGAACTTGCAAGACCTGTTTTCCACATTAAATATATTCCACTAATTGAACTATGTTTGAGAAGCTTCTGTCCTAAGTGCGGTAAATTAACATTGAGTGATGAGAAGCAGAAAGACATTGCTCCAAATATAAGAGCGAAGAAGGCAAGAGATGCAAAGCGTTGCCCTCATTGCAATGAAGCTATTGACAGAGTGAAACTGGAGAAACCTACAAGCTTCTTTATTGGAAAGAAAAGACTTTCCCCAATAGAAGTAAGAGACAGACTTGTTTCTATAACCGACGAGGAATTGAAGAAAATAGGAATAAACGGAAAAACATGCAGACCTGAATGGGCAGTTCTTTCTCTCCTATTAGTTCCATCTGTTACTGTAAGACCTTCTATAACTCTTGATTCTGGAGAAAGAAGTGAAGACGACTTGACGCATAAGCTATCAGACATTATAAGATCTAATCAGAGATTGTGGGAAAATCTTAATGCTGGAGCGCCTGAAGTTATTATTGAAGACTTATGGGATTTGCTTCAATATCATATTACAACTTTCTTTGATAATAATATTACAAGAATTCCTCCTGCAAGACACAGATCAGGACAGCCATTAAAGACAATAACTGAAAGAATCAAAGGAAAAGAAGGAAGAATCAGACATAACTTAGCAGGAAAGAGAGTTAACTATTCTGCAAGAACTGTAGTTTCTCCTGACCCTTATATAAAGATAAATGAAGTTGGTGTCCCTTATGAAATTGCTAGAGTCATAACAGTTTCTGAAACAGTCACTACAAGAAATATTGAAGCTATGAAAGATTTAATCAGAAAAGGAGAAGAATATCCGGGTGCTAACTATGTTATAAGGATAGATGGCAAGAAGAAGAAAATAACTGCAGAGCTGAAAGAGGAATTGTGTGCGGAGATACAGCCAGGATATAGAATTGAGAGACATTTGAGAGATGGAGATATTGTTCTATTTAACAGACACCCTTCACTTCACAAGCAAAGCCTTATGGCTCACTTTGTCAGAGTTCTTCCTAATAGAACTTTCAGACTTCATCCAGCAGCGGCGGCACCTTACAACGCAGACTATGATGGAGATGAAATGAACATACACAGCCCGCAAACAGAAGAAGCGAGAGCTGAAGCCTCTGTTCTTCTTAATGTTAATAATAATATTATATCTTCAAAGAATAATATGAATCTTGTTGGAACTATTGCAGACTCTATCACTGGATCTTATTTGTTAAGCAAAGATAGAATGACAAAGATGGAAGCTGACCAGATTTTGTTTGGCGCCGGAGTAATAAATAATATTAAGACAAAAGAGATTGAAGGTAGAGACGTCTTTGCTCAAATACTTCCTAAGGGCTCTGATATAAAGATTCCTCATGAAATTGTTGGAAGTAATTCTTTCGGAGTTGAAGATGGAGCGATGATAAAAGAAATTGATAAAGAATTTGGAAGAGAAGCAGCTGTAGATTCTATAAACAAGGCTTTCATTCTTGGAGCTCTTTATCTTTCAAGGAAAGGATACACTCTGTCTTTGAGAGACCTGAACGTTTCTGATAAAGTAAAGAAGATGACTCAAGATATTGTTGCAAGAGCAGAGCAGAAAGCTGGAGAGATAATCAAAGAATATGAAGCGGGGACGTTGACAATTATTCCTGGAAGCACGCTTGAAGAATCTAGAGAAACGAAAATAACTCAGGTCTTGAATGAAGTTAGAACTGAAGCAGGAGATATAGTAAAAGCAAACTTGCATCCTGACAGCAACGTCAATAAGATGATTGTTCCTGGAGGAGGAGGCAGTGTCTTGAACATCACTCAAATAGGGTGCTGTGTAGGACAGCAGTCTTTGTGGAACAAGAGAATTGCTTTTGGTTATAATAATAGGACTCTTTCCTTCTTCAAGGAAGGCGACTTAAGACCTGAGGCCCGAGGTTTTATAAAATCTTCATTCTTTGAGGGCCTAAGACCAGATGAATTTTTCTTTGGAGCTATAACTGGAAGAGACAGCCTGATGGATACTGCATTAAGAACGCCGAAATCAGGATACTTGTATAGAAGACTTGTAAGCGCTTTGCAAGACTTGAAAGTGGAATATGATGGAACTGTAAGAGATGCTTCTGAAAATATTGTCCAGTTTGTTTATGGAGATGATGGAAAGGATGTTTCAAAGATACACTTGAAAGATAATAAGATTTCCCCCGGTGAAGCAGTTGGAGTTGTTACAGCACAAAGCTTTGGAGAAGCTTCAACTCAAATGGTTCTTAACGTATTCCACCATGCAGGAGTCGCTAAAATGCAGATTACTCTCGGTTTGCCTAGATTAATTGAAATTCTTGATGCGAGAAAGCAGCCTTCAACTCCTTTGATGGAAGTTTATCTGGATAAAGAACATAACAATGAGAAAGACGCTAGAGTTGTTGCTGAGAAAATAAAAGAAGTTAAGATGAAAGAAGTTGCTTCTGAAATAAAGATAGACTTTGGAAGCAAGAAGATAGAAGTTATCCTAGACAGCAAGATGCTTAGAAATGTTCATATTGGCGCGCAGAAAGTTATTGAAAGATTGCAAGAGAAAGGATTTGATGTTAGAGGCAATGACAGCAAGATAACCCTGTCTTTAAATGATTTGGACTTCAAGGCAATATACAGGCTTAAAGAAAAGCTGAAAGATACAATAATCTCAGGAGTTAAGGGAATAACGCAAGTAGTTATTGCAAATAGAGGCAGAGATTATGTAATACTGACTGCTGGTTCAAACTTGAAAGATGTTCTTGAAGTTAAAGGAATTAATAAAGATAAAGTTACCTCTAATGATTTGCACGACGTGTCAAATGTCTTAGGTATTGAAGCTGCAAGACAAACAATAATTGATGAGATTAACAAAGTTATAGAAGGCCAAGGACTTGACATCAATGAAAGACACTTGAAACTTGTTGCTGATGCAATGACTTCTTCTGGTTTAGTCAAAGGAGTTACAAGAATGGGAATTATATCTGACAAAGCAAGCGTTTTGGCAAGAGCAACTTTCGAAACTCCAGACAAACAGTTCATCAACTCAACAATACAAGGCGGAAAGGATGAGCTTAAGTCAGTCATAGAGAATATTCTTTTGAATCAGGCAATACCTGTAGGAACTGGACTGCCAGGACTTCTTGTAAAGGTGACTGGGCCTTTAGTTGACAAAAAAATAATGGAAAAGAAAGAGTAGAAAAACAATGACTGTAATAAATATGCAAACAATGAGGTATATTAACCTGCTTGATAAAACATCAAGAGTTAAGACTAGAAAGTGTTTTGTTTACAATAATGCAATAATCTTTGCTGTGAGCAGAGATCTTGTTTCCAGAGCTATTGGACCAAATGCTGAAAATATAAAGTTTATACAGCAGCAGATAGGAAAGAAGATAAGAATTATTGCAGAAGCAAGAGATATAAGCGAGGCAAACAGGTTCATTTCCGACGTCGTTTATCCTATAAAATTCAACAGTGTTGAACTTAAAGAGGGAATATTTGTGTTAAATGCTGGAAACCAGAGTAAAGCCGCCTTGATAGGAAGAAACAAGAGAAGACTTGATGAGCTTAGCGGAATAACGAAAGATACTTTTGGCTTTGGATTGAAGATAATCTGATTTGATACATCTTCAATTCAAATTATCATATATTAGCTTATTGATAATAATTACTATTAAGGAATATTGATTATGATATTCTCTTATTTAAAACATCAGAGCAAGGTTTAAAAAGCAAATTTTCTACGGAGAGATGCAATGGGATTAATGAATGGAAGAAGATTTTTGAAGAAAAGCAGGAAATTTAGATGGAGCCAGAAAGCTTACAAGCAGAGAATGCTTGGATTGAGAGCTAAGGTTGATCCTCTTGAAGGATCTTCACAGGCAAAAGGAATTGTTGTTTCAAAGTTCCAAAAAGAAGCTAGACAGCCGAACTCTGCTATGAGAAAATGCTGCAAGGTCCAGCTTATTAAGAACAGTATTTCTGTTGGCGCTTTTATTCCTGGAAACTTAGCACAGAGATTTATTGATGAACACGATGAAGTTATAATTGAAAGAATTGGCGGAAGATCTGGCAGACAGAAAGGAGATATTCCTGGAATAAGATTCGCAGTTATTAAAGTAAATGATCAGCCTTTGCACAGATTGTGGAAAGGAAAGATAGAGAAGGGAAGAAGATAAAATGGAACAGAAGATGGAAAGTTTTAAACTATTTGATATGTATGATGTTTCTGAAGTTGCTGTAAAGGATTCTGCTTTAAGACCATACATTAATTTCTCTGCAAGACTTGTGCTTAAATCAAATGGAAGAAATCTTGAGAGATTTGGAGCGGCAAAAGTTAATATTGTTGAAAGACTTGCTTCAAGACTTCAAGTGCCTGGACATGTTGGCAAGAAACATAAAATAATAACTTCTTGGTCATCTGGAAAATATACTAAGAATATGCAGACAATTCTAACTGTTCTTGCAAATATTCAGAAGAAGACGGGTAAAAATCCAGTTCAAGTTCTTGTTAGTGCAATTGAGAATGGCTCTCCAAGAGATGAGATAACTGTAATAGAACACGGCGGAGCTAGATATCCTCAAGCTGTTGATTGCAGCCCTTTGAGAAGAATAAATCTTGCAATAAGATGGATGGTTCAAGGTTCATACGGTAAATCTTTTGGAAAGAAAAAGAAGATGGTTGATGCTTTAACAGATGAGATAATCAGAGCTTCTGAAGGCAGCATGGAATCTTATGCCTGCTCAAAGAGAAATGAAACTGAGAAGCAAGCAGATTCAGCTCGTTAATTCTTTGATAATATTTAATTTCTGGTAAGATTTATAGTATAATAGATGTAAAATTAAGTGGTTGAAGTTAGAGAAGTTTTTATTATATAATTATTCCTCTTATCAGGGCTAAAGATTTAAAAAGCTCCTTTAATACGAGAATTTATTCCTTATTTATACTAAAACAAAATGGTAGAAAAAGAAACAAATTTAAGCAAGATTGAAAGATTGACAAGAGAGCAGAAAACTATCAGGAACGTTGCTACAAGCGCGCACATTCACCATGGTAAAACTGCTTTTACTGATAATCTATTAGCTGCTGCTGGAATGATGGCTTCAAAGAATGCAGGAGACTTAGAAGAAGGAATGACAACTTGGCAGCATAAAGACGAACAGGAAAGATTGATGACGGTTGACGCGGCAAACGTATCGATGCCTCACGAATTTCTTGGGCAAGAATATCTTATTAATCTGATTGACACTCCTGGACACGTTGACTTTGGTGGAAACGTCACAAGAGCTATGAGAGCTATTGACGGAACTTTTGCTCTTATCTGTGCAGTGGAAGGAATAATGCCGCAGACTGAAACAGTTCTTAAGCAGGCATTGAGAGAAAGAGTAAAGCCGATTCTTTTCATAAATAAAGTTGACAGATTGATAAAAGAACTGAAGCTGACTCCGGAACAGATGCAGGAAAGATTTGTCAAGCTGATTAACAGTTTTAACAATTTAATAATGCAGATTGCTGAGCCAGAATTCAAGGAAAAATGGAAAGTAAGCGTTCAGGATGGAAGCGTTGCTTTCGGAAGCGCAAGAGAGAATTGGGCTCTGTCAATGCCTTACATGAAAAAGAAGAATGTGGGCTTCAAAGATATTTACAGAATATATGAAATGGAAGAAGAACCGAGAAAGAAATGGATTAGAGAGAACGCGCCATTGCATGAAGTTGTTCTGGACATGGCTGTAAAGCATTTGCCGAACCCGCTTGAAGCGCAGAAATACAGAATTCCTAAAATATGGAAAGGAGATATAGATAGCAAGTTTGGACAGGATTTGATGAACTGTAATCCTGATGGAGAAGTTGCTTTTGTAATTACAAACATTGCAATAGACCAAAAGTCAGGGAAAGAAGTATGCGCTGGAAGATTATATTCTGGAACAATTTACAATGGAATGGAAGTTTATGCTAACAACGCAAAGAGAAAATCAAGATTGCAGCAAGTTCTTGTTTACAATGGAATAAAGCCAGAGCAGATGGAGAAAGTTCCGGCTGGAAATGTTCTTGCAATAGTTGGAATTAACGCAGATGTTGGGGATACGATAACTGTAAATGAACAGACGCCATTTGAGGAAATAAAACACATCTTCCAGCCAGTAATAACTAAATCTATTGAAGTTACAAAATCTGCTGATTTGCCGAAGCTGATTGAAGTTTTGAGAAGAGTAGGAAAAGAAGATCCTAGCATTAAGATAGAGATAAATGAAGAGACTGGAGAAAACTTGATTTCTGGTATGGGAGAACTGCATTTGGAAATTATAGAAGGAAGAATAAAGAATGAAAAAGGATTGGAAGTTAAAACTGGACCGCCGATTGTTGTTTACAGAGAGAGTCTGGCAAGAGATAGCGGAGAATTGGAAGTCAGAACTCCTAACGGTCATAACGTATTTGAGTTCAGTATGGAGCCTTTGGAGAATGAAGTTTACAGCGCTATTGAATCTGGAGCCTTGCCTGAAATGAGATTAAAGAAAAAAGCTGAAGAAGTATGGAAGAAACTTAATGATTTAGGACTGTCAAATGAAGAGGCAAGACAGTACAGAGAAATTTACAAAGGAAATGTCTTTCAAGATAGAACAAGAGGTCTTGTTCTGCTTCCTGAAATAATTGAATCAATAATGGATGGATGGAAACTTGTAGTTGACGGAGGACCGTTAGCAAAAGAGCCTTTGATGAAGACAAAGATAGTTCTTCATGACGCTAAGATTCACGTAGACCACATGCATAGAGGTCCTGCACAGATTTATCCAGCTGTAAGACAAGCGATGTTTGACTGCATAAAGAAAGGCGGGCAGATAATCTTAGAGCCTATACAGACTCACTTGATTGAAGTCCCTGTTGATTTCATGGGAGTAGTAACTCAACTTGTAGGAAGCAAAAGAGGAGTTTTAATAAATGTTCAGCAAGAAGGGAACGACACGCAGATAAAAGCTAAGATTCCTGTAGCGGAAATGATTGGCTGGAGCAATGACTTGCGTTCTTCAACAGAAGGAAGAGGAATCAGCAGTTTGATGGATCAGGAATTTCAGAAAATGCCGAATGAACTGCAAGCAGAAGTAATAAGAAAGATAAGACAGAGAAAAGGATTGGCGGA
>CAZDJT010000007.1:12803-14511 GCA_964505875.1 Candidatus Woesearchaeota archaeon
CTGTCCCCATTGTTCTAATAGTTCTTGCTCCTTGCTTTATTGTTACTGAATATTTTGGCAATGATTCTTTTAAAGCTTTTTTAGAAAAATCTTTATTACCATTCCAGCCTGCTTCGAAATCAATATGTGCTCGTGGCTCATAACAGGATTTTAGGTTTTCTTCTATTTGGAGAGACATGAAAATGTGATAAATAATGCATATATAAGCCTTGCTATTACTTTGTTCTCTAATAGAGATGGAAAAGTTTAACTAATTGCTCTTCCATCTTAGAATTATATTTAGGTAGGACGTGATTCAACAAATTGTCCTACCTAAATGTTTCAACATTAACTATTTTTCGGTTTTATTTTTTTAGAACTCCGGACAGAGCCTGGTAATAGAAAAATTTAAGAAGGGGTAAATCACTTAAAATTATGTCCCTATTGCTAAAGTTAGATGAGTTAAGAGAGAAGTTAAGGAGAATGGAAGACAGTGTTATCCTAGGGTTGTTTGAGAGGAAACAATTCAAATTAAATGAGGCTATGTACAAGCCTGGAGAAATTTCTATACCTAATTTTCAAGGAAGTTTTCTTGATTTCCTTCTAGAAGGAACTGAACGCCTTCATGCTCTAGCAGGAAGATATGAGCATCCAGACGAACATCCATTTACAAGCGGTCTTCCAATACCTATAATTCCCAGAAGAAAGGAAGATAATCCTCTTAAAGCAAATAATGTGAATGTTAATCCTTTAATTAAAGAAATTTATCTAAATCATGCTGTAAGAAATATTTGTGAGCCCGGTGATGATAATCAATATGGTTCTTGTGCTGTGATAGACATATGTTTGCTGCAAAATTTATCTGCTAGAATACACTTTGGAGAGAAAGTTGCTGAAAGCAAATTTGAGGAGGATCCTAAAGCATATACAGAATTAATAAAAGCTAGAGATGAAGAAGGGATAGTAAAGAGACTAAGAGATGAAGAAGCAGAAAAAAGAGTATTTATAAGAGTAAGAGAGAAAGGATTAAAGTATAATGTTAATCCTGATGTTATAGAATCATTTTATCGTGAGCAAGTTATTCCTCTTACTATACAAGTTGAGGTTGAATATCTGAAAGAGAGATTAGAGCCTAAAAGAAAAGTACAAAATAGATAATTATTTTACGATTTTTATAATATCGATTATTTCCTATATTTTACCTACAATAACTTTGTTTTTCTCAGTTATTCTTTTATCAATCTTTAACAAACTGCATCTCCATCCTCTTTCTCTTATGTATTGAGCTCTTACTTCATCGAAATAATCTCCTGGAGAATTATATAGTTGCAATCTTGAATCTGGAGGATTGGATAATTTATAGGCTGGTTTCTCTGAACGATGACAGCAAGTTAATATTGCAAATGGAATCTTCTTGTTCAAACCAATCTCAATTACTTTATCAGTAAGCTCTGCACAAGGATGCACAGAGATTATTAAAGTATTATCTGCTTTTGCTCCTTCTGGTAATTTAACTTCTTCTGATAATATGTCTTGTTTCTTATAATTAAAAGAACCAGATTTAAATAAGTCAGACAATTTATTGAATCTTTTTGGAATTGTTTTATCAATAAGAAGAGCTTCTCTTCCAATTTTATTGAATAGAAAAGTAAATGCTCCTAAACCGTTTCCTGAGCAGAGGTCTATTATATAATCAATATTATCTAATCTCTGACTTTCAAGAAAAGCT
>CAZDJT010000008.1:0-6501 GCA_964505875.1 Candidatus Woesearchaeota archaeon
GTGAATATTATCATTTTGTTTTTGTCTTTTTCATTGTCTTTCTTGCCTTTAAGCAGCTTTGACAGCTCTTTGTCCCCTTCATCAAGAGTCTTTACTAGTTTGTCAAAGATTTCCCTCTCAAATGGCAGCATATTCTCATAATCTCTTTTCATAATTCCTGTTTCTGCTGCAACGAAAACAAGACTCAACAGTTTCTTTTTTCTTCTTAGGATAAGCTCTTTGAATATGGAAACTGAATTTTCAAGCTGTTTTTTTGATTTCATTACAGAGTCTATGAACAAGTCCCCATCCCGCATTGACTCATCTTTCTTTTCATTCAGATAGAAAGAGATGTCATTTACGAAACCACCAGGGAGTGGCTGAAGAGCTTCACTATATTTCTCTTTTCTCAGTATTTCGTATAAATCGTTATATGTAAGCATAAAATCATATCTTATCTCCGTATATAAAAATGATTGTATTCTATAAATCAATATCTTATTGAACTTTCTGTTTAACCGCCAGTATTATAAATAGTATGAATATTGTATATTTATGTTTGACTTTTTGAAGAAGAAGATTAGTAGCTGGATAAAAGGAGACAAGGGAAGTAGCAAGAGCAAACCTAAAAAGGAGAAGAAGGCTAAAAAAGCAAATAAAGAGTTAAAAGAAGATAAAAAGAGTGTAAAAGATGAGAAAAGAAACAAGACAAAAAGTGAGAAGAAGATAGATGCAGAAGTTGAAGAGATAATTGAACAAGGCGAAAAGAAAGAAGAAAGAAAAGACTTCGAAGAGGAAAAAGAGGAAAAAGAAGGATTCTTCTCCAAGCTCATAAGAAAGATATCCACTTCAAAGCTAACTGAAGAAGATTTTAACGAGATTTTTGAGGAGTTTGAGATGACTCTTCTCGAGAATAATGTTGCACTTGAAGCTGTTGACAAGATAAAAGAGAATTTGGGAGAGAAGCTGATAGGACAAAGAGTTAAGAAGACTGAAGCGGAAGCTCGAGTCTTACAAGCGCTTAAAGATTCTATCCTTAGTATATTAATTGAACCCGAAGATTTAATTAAAAAGATACAAGAGAAGAAGGGAATATTTACAATTGTCTTTTTCGGCATAAATGGAACTGGTAAGACTACTAGTATTGCAAAGATTGCGCACTTTTTGAAGGAGAAGAATATAAAATCTGTTCTTGCTGCTGCCGATACTTTCAGAGCTGCTTCTATAGAGCAATTGAAAATACATGGAGATAACCTAGGGACGCCAGTTGTTCATCAGCAGTATGGTTCAGATCCTGCTTCTGTTGCTTTCGATGCAAAGAAATATGCCGAGAAACACGGAATAAAAGTTGTTCTTATTGATACTGCGGGGAGAATGTATACTAAAGAGAATTTACTTAAAGAAATGGGCAAGATAATCAAAGTGGCGGAACCTGATTTGAAGATATTTGTAGGAGAGAGCATAACTGGAAATGATGCTGTTGAGCAGGCAAAGAAATTTAATGAAGCAGTTGGCATCGATGGAATAATTCTAAGCAAAGCAGATGTTGATGAAAAGGCAGGAGCTATTCTTTCTGTAAGCCAAGTTACTGGGAAACCTATTTATTTTCTTGGCACGGGACAGGAATACAAAGATTTGGAAGTTTTTAGCAAGAAAATGGTTTTGAAGAATCTAGGATTGGATTAATTTTATTTTAATTCTTTCTTTAATATTTCTTCTAATCTGTCCAAGAAAGGGATAAGAGCTGGATAGAGCTTTTTTCTTGCTACTTCTAAAGAGAAGAAGCCTGCTCTATCTATTTCTGGAAATTTAATTATCTTTCCTGATTTTCTAGGGAACTCTAGAGTGACTTGGCTGTGAGGAATGAGAAGACCTGTAAAGTCGCCAGCAAATGCCCAGATGTGGATGTTTTTACAGCTTTTGTTTTTTATTTCTCCTAATGAAATGTATTTATTTTTATTTTTTGGCGGTATGATTCCAGTTTCTTCTTCGAACTCACGCTCTGCAGCTTCAATTAAATTTTCATTCTCTTCTACTTCTCCCTTTGGGAAGTCCCAGCAACCTTCATCTCTATCTTTGTAAAAAGGCCCTCCTGGATGCCCTATGAAGACTTTTATCTTTTCTTCAGTTATTTTATACATTAACAGCCCTGCTGAAGTTTTTACCATTTGTTTTTATGAAAAACAAGGTATTAATATATTTGCTGAGCTCAAAATCACAAATTTATTACTTGAAGCTTTGTAAGAAGCGAGAGTTTAAAGTATAGTCATACGAAACTTTATTAACCTTATTTGAACTTGGTTTTTTATGCTGGAGAAACTATCGGCAGTGCTGAAGAAGACGACTGATAAAATAGCTAATGCTATATTTCTTGATAAAAATATGGTTGAACAGGTCGTTAAGGATATACAGAGAGCGTTGATTGAAGCCGATGTCAATGTGCCTCTTGTTTTGGAGATGACTAAGAAGATAAAACAGGCAGCACTTGATGAGCGACTGAAAGGCGTGGGGAAGAAAGAACATATAATCAAGCTGATTTATGATGAACTTGTTAAGATTTTGGGTGAGAAAAAAGAAGTAAAACTTGAGAAAAATAATGTTTTTCTTATGCTTGGACTTTATGGACAGGGAAAGACAACTACTATCGGGAAATTGGCTTCTTATTATTCTAAAAGAGGGAGCAGAGTTTGCGCAATAGGCCTTGATGTTTACAGACCGGCTGCTTCTGAACAGCTAAAACAGATTTGCGATAAACTGAATGTACCTGCTTTTATTCTTCCTGGAGAGAAAGATCCTAAAAAGATATGGAAAAAGTTTGAGAAGGAGATGAAAGAATATTCTTTAATTATTGTTGATACTGCAGGAAGAGATGCACTTTCTGTGGAATTGATTAAGGAAATAAAGGAGATATCTAAGTTTGCAAAGCCAACTGAAACTTTCTTAGTTATGTCTGCTGATGTTGGACAGACTGCAAAGAAACAGGCGCAGACTTTCAAGGAAGCAGTAAATATTACTGGAGTTATTATAACTAAGATGGATTCAACTGCCAAAGCTGGAGGGGCTTTGACTGCGTGCGCTGAGGTAAAAGCTCCGGTTGTATTTATTGGAACTGGGGAGAAGCCTGCTGACTTAGAGACATTTGACCCAGAAGCTTTCCTTAGCAGATTATTGGGAATGGGAGATTTGAAGTCGTTGATGGAGAAGATACAGAGTGTTGTTGATAAAGATAAAATGGCTGAAACAGAGAAAAGATTACAAGAAGGAAAGTTTACACTTCGTGATTTGCAGGCACAAATTGAATCTATGGAGAATATCGGAAGCATGGACAAGATAATGGGGATGATTCCGGGGCTTGGGAAGGCTAAGATTCCAGAAGGAGCATTAGCTATGCAACAGGAGAAGACGAAGAGATGGAAGCACGCAATAAACTCTATGACAAAGGAAGAAATTGAGAATCCTGAAATTTTAGAGAAAGAGACTGCAAGAATGCAGAGAATTTCAAAAGGCTCGGGAACTAGCACTTCTGATATTCGTGCGCTGATAAAACAATACAGAATGCTTAAAGAAATGCTCAAGTCGCAGGCCGCTCTTGAAGGCGGACAGCTTGATCAGAAGACAATGATGAAGTTCGCAAAGAAATTCGCGAGGAAGATGAAGTTCTAATATTATTTATATATAATAAAAATAAAACAAAAAGCTTAAATATAGTTATATCTGATGATATAACATGGTAAATGAAATGAAAAATATCCTTAGGTTTCCCAGATTAGATACTGTTCTCATGGTTGAAGAGTTCATAAGAAAGAAAGATGGAGAATACAAAAAGAGAGCTTTGTGGGAGTCTTTACCTAAAAAGATGATGTATCAGACATTTTGCGTTATTATCGATTACCTTCTTTATTCAAGAAAGATATCTATTGATGCAGAAGGAAAACTGGGCTGGATTTATTATCCCGAATCAGCTTATAAATATTATAAAAGAAAGGATTTAGGGAGAAAGAGATGATTCTTCCTTCGAATATAAGATTTGCAGATGAAAATACAAGAGAAGCTTATTATAAATTAGAAAATGGCGACTCTTCAGAAAAAGAGCTTTTTAAGTTTATCAATCAAGCAATGGATAATATTGAAAGAAATTCTTTTTGCGGTATTCAAATCCCTAAAAAACAGATTCCAAAGGAATATTTAACAAAATATAACTCTACAAATCTTTGGAAATATGACTTGCCAAATGCTTGGAGATTGATATACACTATAAGAGCGGGGAAGCCTGTAGTCATAAGTCTTATTCTAGAGTGGATGAACCATAAAGAATATGAAAGGAAGTTTAATTATTGATAAAATGGTAATAATAGCTCAAGGAGCAGAGGCGATTTTGGAGAGAGAAAGAGAGAGAGTAATAAAGCGAAGAGTGAAGAAAGGATACAGACTTGCTGAGATTGATGAAATGCTGAGGAAAGCTAGGACAAAGAAAGAGGCTAAATTGCTGGAGAAAGCTGGAAAACTGATTCATGTTCCAAAATTAATTATGGCTGGGAAGTATGAGTTGGATATTGAATATATTGATGGGAAGAAGTTATCTGAGAATCTTGATGGTTTGAGAAATGGAAGAGAAGTTTGTGTAAAGATTGGGGAGAATATTGCCAAATTGCATGATGCCGGCATAATTCACGGAGATTTGACAACAAGCAATATGATATATGTTGAGAAAAGCAATAAAGAAAGAGAAAAGAAGCAATTATTCCATAAAATAAATAAGATTAATAATGCAGTTAGCTTTGAAGATAGTAATAGTGAGACTTTGAAGGATAAATATAGTTTTAAAGTTTATTTTATTGACTTCGGTCTTGGCTTTGAGTCTACGAAAGTTGAGGATAGAGCAGTTGATTTGCATTTGATTAAAGAAGCACTTGAAGCCAAGCATTTTGCTAGAGCGGAGAAATTTTGGAAGGCTGTTATTGAAGGATATAAGATTTCTGGAAAGTTTAGAGAGACAGTGAAAAGATTGGAAGTGGTTGAGAAAAGAGGAAGGTATAAAGGGCAGTATTAGATTTTCAATAAATCTTTTGGTTTACTAATTAAATAGTCTGGTCTTTGTTTTTTCAATGCAGATAGAGAATGCAGACCCCAAGATACTGCTACAGAGATAACGCCTGCTTTTTTTGCTTCTTTTACATCTCCAACTGTGTCACCAATATAGTAAATGTCTGCTTTTTTGTGCTTCTTTTTTATTGCTTTAATTTTTATTATCTTGCTCTTTTCTATCTCTCCCCCTATAACTTGTTTTATTCCTTTTAGACCAAGATTCTTTATTGAAGATTGAACTACTGAAGTCCAATTTGAAGTTATAATATATATTTGATAATTTGAAGACAGGGATTTTATTATAGATCTCATTTTTGGGAAGATTTTTCTGCTGTTGTAAGATGAAGAATAGCGCTCTCTCCAATTGCTTGCAAATTCCATTAGTTTATCTTTCTTTATTCCGTGTTTAATAAGAGAAAGATAGAGATTGTTATTGTATAATTTAGAAAAGTCTTCTTTTGAAACCTTTTTGATTCCATATTTTTCTGCTGTCTCGTTAAAAGCTTTGAAGACTGTGAAAGTCGAGCCGACTATCGTTCCATCATAATCGAAGATGAAGACTTTTTGCTTTTTTCTCTGCTTCATATTTTCTTTAAATTGTTGAGCATTATAAATCTTTATAAATGATATTTGTTCCCTATCAACATAGCCCCGTAGTCTAGTGGTCAAGGACGATGGCCTTTGGCGCCGTAAACCCCGGTTCGAATCCGGGCGGGGCTATTTAGCTTTATCTTTTAGCAATACATAGCTTAACTGATAAACATTTGATACAATAAGATAGACTTTAGTTATTTCTATAAGATAATTAATTCTTGATTCTTTCCATAATTATAGCTGATTTATCTTGATAATTTCACTCTTTCAATCTTAAAGAAAAAGTTTATATATTCTTTTTCTCTCTTCTTAAGATGTTCTTTAGAAGTAAAAAAGGAGTGAGTGAAGTTATAAGCACAGTTTTAATGATATTATTAGTTATTGTTGCAGTGGCTGCTATCGCTGCGTTTGTTCAAAAGAGTGTTAAGACTACAGAGAAGAATATTTCTGCTGGTCTTGGCTGTTTGTTTGAACCTGTTACTCCTAAATCTTGCAATGTTAAGCAGAACGGCACGAATTATACTACTACCCTTTCTTTTGAGAGAGCAATCGATAGTGATAAGAGTGAATTGTCAGATGTTAAATATATAATTAGTTATTCTGACAAGAGTGCAGAGTTGATAAATCGCTCTAACGGTGTTGCTTTGCCTTCTGCTGGAGGAAGTGCAAGAGATTCTTTGCTTTTGACCAAGTTGCCTATTTCTATCAAACTTATAGGTTCCCTTGTTTCTTCATCTGGAGAGTTATCTTCCTGCCCTTCTCAAGAGTTTTCTTGTAATTTTAAACCATGTGTTAATGTGACTCGTCAGTGCAGTGAACTTTCGGTTGATGTTTGTTATAATA
>CAZDJT010000008.1:6601-13776 GCA_964505875.1 Candidatus Woesearchaeota archaeon
GGTAATCTAACATATACCGAAGAAGTTTGCAATTAAATTAATTAAAAATAAGAAAGTTATTTCTGCTCGGTCAAGACTTTAAAGAAACGGATTTCACAGAGAGCAAGGGGATAGATTTTCTTTAGTTTAAGAGAAAGGTCTTTCTGCGCTTTGTTAGTCATAATTTCTGTGAAGATTTCTTTTGATGTTCTTGTTTTTAGATAGTTTTGAAGATACTCCCTTGCTGTATTTCTTAACTCTTTTCTGACAGAACGCGAGACTTTGTTTCTTGTTATCATAAAGACTTTCATTATTACTTTGCTGTCTTTTGTTTCTCCATTGAATGAGTCTTCTACATAATCTGTCCCTGTTCTCATCATCTTTCTTATATATGAACCCAGAAGCTCTAAACTGATTGGCTCTGCAAATAGCTCTTGCCCTGCAGCTTTTACTCTTAGCTTCATTTCTAAGTTCTTTCCTCTTAATGTTCTTGTCAAATCTAGTTTAACTATACTGCCATCAAGACTTTCTACTGAATTTGCGTAAAGTAAGATTTTTGATGATACAAGAGGAGCTTTCACTTCAAAGAATGTTTTCTTTTCTGAGTGTTTTGTTTCTTTTTCTGCCATTTTACTTTGACACCTTTTCTCCTACCTCAATTCTTGATGATCTTATTGCTTTCTTAATTCCTTTCATCTTGTTGCATACTTTACACTTGTAGATTATAGATATTCTCTTCGTAATCTTTGTCTTTCTCTTCCAGTTCTTTACAGGAGGTTTGCTGAATCTACCCATATTTCCAAAACCAGATCTATAACTTCTTGACTTTGTTCTTGAATTAGACCATCTAGAAAGAGGATGAGCAGATGAACGAGATTTCTGCTTTGCTGTAGTTACTAGTTGAGCAGTGTGTTTTTTGCAATAAGGACAATATCTGTTTGTTTCTTTAGGTAATTTCATATTGTTCTGGTAAAAAAGCTCGCCTTATGCCTCCAGTAAGCTTCAAGGGTCTGAACTTGTAATTTATGGGAGTACAAGAGCTTTTTAAAACTTGCTGTTTTGATTTTCTCTTTTATTTTTTGTCTTATTAAAAGGCTATACCGCAAGCTTTTTAATGCCTTATTTCTAAGCACATCAATGAGCGAGAAAAAACCTGATTGGATATCAATGAAGCCAGCTGAAATGGAGAAGATTGTCGTTGATTTGGGAAAAGCTGGAGAGAGCCCTTCAAAAATTGGAATTATATTGAGAGATAAGCATGGTATACCAAAGTCAAAACTCCTTGGCAAGAAAGTTTCTCAGATTATGATTGAAGCTAACATCCCTATAACTTCTGAAAAAGAGAAGATTCAAAGCGAAGTAAAGAAGCTTGAGGTACATATTGCTAAGAATAAACATGATTATACTTCTAAGAAATCACTGGCTAAAAAGATGTGGAATATAGCTAGAATTAATAAGAAGAGTTGAAACTGAGAGAAAGAGGATGTTTAGAGAAAAATTACTTGAGGCTGTAAAGAGAATTGACGAACTTAGCAAGAATAAGAAAATAAAAGTTATAAGCCATTTTGATGCTGATGGTATATGTTCCGCATCGATTTTCTCAAGGGCTTTGCAGAGATGGAGAAAGAACTTTTCTTTACAAATTGTCAAAGGATTGGAAGAAGATTTTATCAAAGGGCTGCCTGAAGATTCTGTTTTAATATTTCTGGATTTAGCTTCTGGGAGTTTGAAATATCTGGCAGAGAAGAAGACAGAAGTTTTCATATTTGATCATCACGAGATTGTTTCTGCTATCCCTGAGAATGTCTTTATGGTAAATCCTACTATTGAAGAACATGAGCCGATTTCTGGAGCAGGTA
Source organism: Candidatus Woesearchaeota archaeon (assembly GCA_964505875.1). Classification (GTDB taxonomy): domain Archaea; phylum Nanobdellota; class Nanobdellia; order Pacearchaeales; family GW2011-AR1; genus CAZDJT01. The sequence goes on from CAZDJT010000008.1 coordinate 8,440, forward strand.
TATGTTATTTATTTGCTAAAGCAATAGCTAAAGAGAATGCTGACTTGGCAAATCTGGCTGTTGTTGGGATGGTAGGAGATATGCTTGAGAAAAATATAGGCAAAGTATATGATGAGATAATAAAAGATGCAGAGACAGTTGTGAAGAAAGGGTTGCTACTTTATCCTTCTACTCGTCCGCTTGACAGAGTCTTGGAATATTCCTCTAATCCTTTTATTCCAGGTGTTAGCGGCTCTTATGCTAATGTTTTAGAACTATTGAAAGATGCGGGCATTCCTAGACAAGACGGAGGGCGTTTTAAAGCTTTAATTGATTTGACTGAAGAGGAAATGGGAAGGCTGATAACTTCAGTTATGCTGAGAATGATGAACCAGAAAACAAGCCAGACTCTTATTGGCAATCTTTATCTTGTTAAACTATTTAATAAATTGGAAGATTCAAGAGAGCTTTCTGCTTTGATAAATGCATGCAGCAGAATGGATAGTCCTGCGACTGCTCTTGGTTTTTGCCTTGGAAACAGAAAATGCAAAGAAGATTCCGAGAAGATTTATGCTGAATACAAGCAGCATCTTGTCTCCGCACTTAAATTTGTTTCTGAGATGGAGAAGATTTCTGGCAAATCATACACTATAATCAATGCTCAGCACAATATTAAAGATACAATAATCGGAACGGTGGCTTCTATAATTTCAAACTCGCCAGCTTATGAAGAAGGGACTATAATTGTTGCACTTGCTTATAATAATGACAAGATAAAAGTCTCTGCTAGAATTGCAGGCAGACAAGGAAGAAATGTTAGAGAAGTCCTACACAAAGTAGTTGTTCCTTTGGGAGGAGAAGTAGGCGGGCATCCAAATGCTGCTGGCTGCCTTATATCAAGGGATCAGGAGAGTTTGTTTATTGAAGAGCTTAAGAAGACACTTGAACTTGAGATTGTGAAAGTTTAATTTCTGCTCTTATTGCTGTTCTTTTCTATTTCTTATTTTTCCATAGATAAGACCTATTATTGCTCCTATTATGAATCCTGTAAAAGATAACATAACTAATGATGCAAGAAGACCAACTGATTCAATATTTGAGAAAAATATAGGCATTAGTATGTAGTAAACTATAATCATAAATATATTAGCAATTATATAAATATGTAATAAATATGAAGCTAAAGCAATTATTAGAACTAATAATCCGCCTTTAAGCCAATATTGACAAGTCTTTCCAACCCATTTATACTATAATTTCTTTCAATTAATAAATATACCTCTTTGTTATTCTTGGATAGCACTAAAGATTTAAAAGAGCCTTCTTGTATGGTATTTTGATGGATAGGGGCAAGTTTCTGAAAGTGGTGTGTCCAAGATGCAGGCACAGGCAAGTCGTATTTGGCAAGTCAGGTATAAAAGTTAAGTGTCTGGGATGCAAATATATGCTTGTAAGAACTACTGGAGGCAAGGCTCAAGTAAGAGCGCGAGTTAAGGAGGTTTTATGGAATTGAGAGAAGGAGAAGTAGTAATGTGCACTGTCAATAAGATTGAAGGGACAACTATATTCTTAGATATTGAAGATAGAGGCAAAGGGACAATGGTTATGTCTGAAGTTGCTGCTGGAAGAATAAGAAACTTAAGAGAATATGTTGTGCCAAACAAGAAAATTGTATGCAAAGTTCTTAATATTTCCAATGGATATGTTGAATTGACTTTGAGAAGAGTAACTGGAAAAGAGAGAGATGAAGTTCAAGATAGGTTTAAGAAATCTCTGACTTTCCAGACCTTGATAAAGAAATCTGCTAAGGAGCCAGGAAAAGTCATTGAGAAAATAAAGGCCAAATACTCACTGTGGGAATTTTTTGATATTGTGAAGAAAGACAAGAAACAGCTTGCTGAGTTCTTCAATAAAGAAGAATCAGATAAGCTTTCCGACTTGGTTGCTGAGAAGGAAGAAACTGAAAAAGTTGCAAAGCAAGAGATAGTAATCAAGAGCCAAGCTGATTTGGGAATTCAGGAAATAAAGGAGTTGTTAGATGTTAAAGGTACAGATATAAGATATCTTGGCTCTTCAAGATTTTCTGTTGCTGTTAAAGCGAAAGATTTCAAAGAGGCGAATGCTGAACTGACGAAGATTTTAGTAGAGATGGGAAATAAAGCTAAGATTAAGAAAGTCTTTTTTGAGGTAAGAGAGAAGTGAAACTAAAGAAATGCTCTGAACACGGATATACTATGAATGAAGAGTGTTCTAAATGCGGTAAAAAAGCAGAAGATGGACATTACAAATTTATAAAGATCGAGGATGCTAAGATGAGCTTGGGAGATAAGTTTTAAAATAAAGTTTTTTGCTGTATTTCTGCTTTTACTATCTCCATGTCTTTTTCCCAAAGAGGAAGGAGACGCTGGTTGTAAATAATGGCTGCTGGATGGAAGAGAGGAATTAGCTTGAATTTTATTCCTTGGAAGTTAATTTCTTTTATCTTGCCGTGAACAGAAGTTATTCCTGGCTGTTCATCCATTTTATCCGGATTGAGATCGGAAAGAAAGAATTTTGTTGCGTAATTTCCTAAAGAGCAGACGACTTTTGGCTTCATTTCTTTTATCTGCTCTATGAGCCAAGGAGTATGCGCCCTTATTTCTTCAGGCAGAGGGTTTCTATTTTCTGGAGGCCGGCATTTTAAGATATTTGCTATGTATATGTCATCTATAGACAGATTGACTTTTGACAGTAGTTTGTCAAGATTTTTCCCTGCTGCTCCTACAAAAGGGATGCCTTGCTCATCTTCATTTCTTCCAGGAGCTTCTCCGACAAAGAGAATTTTCGCTTTTATGTTGCCTTTTCCTATAACTATATTCTTACATTGCTTGCAGATTTCTGTTTCTTTGACTAGACGAATGTGTTCTGGCTCTTGCATTGAAATAAAATAATGAAAGGATTAATAAATATAACTTTCTTGTGATTTTCATGAATGATTTAAGAGTTAGTTCAACAAAAGAGCTTGAAGGAAAACTAAAGAGACTTGAAACCAAAGTTTCTACTTTAGTAAATAATCCCACTCCAAATAACGCATATCAAGTTGAAATAGCTAGTCGTGATGTTTCAGGAGATTTTTTATCAGTATATCTTGATAATGTGAGAGGAATAACGCTAAGAAGAGTTGAAAGATTTTGCACGTTTTCAAAAAGCGCACAAGAAGTATTAAGGAAGATGAAGGGATTTGGACAAGAGTGGCAGAAGAGTATAACTGGCTATGTTGAAAATATAGGTTATAGAGTGAAAGAAGTTTCATGTTTTAAAGAAAGAGATTGTGAAAGAGGAATGAAAAAATTTCACTCAATTCTTGATGAAAATATGCTAAGTTTTGCCCAAACAAAAAGTTAATAGGTATGTCTTTACTGTATTTGAGATGGATAAAGTAGTTCATTTTGAGATTCCGGCAGAAAACACTGAAAGAGCAAAGAAGTTCTATAAAGACAATTTTAATTGGGAGATTACTCCTTTTTCAGGCATGAATTATAACATAGTTAGAACTGGCCCTACTTCCAAAGAAGGAATGCCTGATGAGAATGGTTTTATTAATGGAGGTATCTTGGCGAGAAATGATACTGTTGGAAGTCCAGTCATTGTAATGAGTGTTGCAAATATTATGAGATGAAAAAGATAAAGAGTTCGGGGGCAGTGTTATAAAAGATGTTGCGAAAGTAGGAGATATGGGAAAGATTGCTTACATTAAAGATTCTGAAGGGAACACTATAGGTATATGGCAGAATTTATGATCAAGACAGGAATATTTAAAATAGCGACTTTCTACAATTGATTATGAGCTTTCAGAAGACGCTTGTTTTGGTTAAGCCTGATGGTGTTAAAAGGCATTTAGTAGGCAAGATAATAACTAGATTTGAAGATGCGGGACTGAAGATGATTGGAATGAAGATGGTTTGGGCTGATGAAAACTTTTCTAAAAAACATTACAGGCAGGATATTGAGGAGAAGTATGGGAAGAAGATTAGAGATAATCTTATAAAATACATTAGAACAGGGCCGGTTGTTGCTATTGTTTTTGAAGGTGTTGAAGCAATTGCCGTTGTTAGGAAACTTGTTGGGGCGACGTATCCAAATGAATCTCTTCCAGGAACGATTCGTGGAGATTTTTCCCATATCTCAAAAGATTTTGCTAATTCCAAAGGCATTAACGTCAAAAATCTTGTTCATTCATCTGCAAATGCTGATGATGCAAAGAAAGAAGTTGAATTATGGTTTAGCAAAAAAGAGTTGCATTCTTACAAGACGATGCACGATTTTATACATCTTGATGAAATTAGCGATGAGAGTTAATTTTTAAAGTTTGATTTCTTGCTCTTTTTAGCCCCTATAGTTCAGCTTGGATAGAATATCGCCTTGCGGAGGCGGCGACCTCGGTTCAAATCCGAGTAGGGGCGTTTCAGTCTTTTTTAGAAACTATTATAAATGATTATTTGTTTGTTTTATCATGACCAAGATTATTGGCATTGTTGCTACAAAAGGGGGCGTGGGTAAGACTACTATCGCGGCTTCTTTGGCTGCTGATTTAGTCAACCATCAGAAGAAGAAAGTCTTGTTAGTTGATGCAAATTATTCTTCACCTAATTTGGGATTTCATATGGATGTTATAAACCCTGAGAAGACCATACACGATGTAATTGATGGAAAAGCTGAAATTGGAGAAGCAATATATAATCGATATGGAGTTGATGTTATCCCTGGCAGTTTGTCTTATCCTAAAAGAGTAAATTTACTGAAACTGAAAGATAAGATTGATTCAATTAAAGATAATTATGATTTTGTTATTATTGACTCCTCGCCTAGCTTGAATGATGAAATGCTTTCTACACTTTTTGCTTCTGACCATTTATTTGTTGTTACAACACCCGATGCTCCAACTTTAAGCTGCTCTTTGAAGACAGCGCAAGTTGCCAAGAATAGAGGAAAGAATGTTTCTGGTATAATTGTAAACAAGATAAGGAATCCTGATTATGAACTGACTTTTGATGAGATTCAGCAGAGCACAGGGATACCTGTAGTTGCAAGATTGCCTGACAGCGAAGCTTTGACAAAATCGGTTTTTACAAGAATTCCCATGTCTGTTTTCAAGAGAAATTCTGCTTTTTCAAAGGAAATAGGGGACCTGAGTGCTGCACTTGTAGGAACTAAAGAGAATCTGCCTTTCTGGAGAAGAATAGTCAATGCTGGATTCAAGAAAGAGGAAGTTAACAGACAGCTTTTGAGAAGAAGCTTCTATGATAACGTCTTTATGAATAGGCCTTGAAAAAGAGCTCAAAAACTTTAAATACCCTATTTGCAAACTGTTCTGATGGG
>CAZDJT010000009.1:0-13389 GCA_964505875.1 Candidatus Woesearchaeota archaeon
TGTAAAATTGTTACTGATTTAGATAACAAAATTGCCGTTAAGTTTAAAAGCCATATACTTATAGAATATATAGGTTGAATAATATATATTCAGCAAGAAAACAACATGAAAGACAATTTCGACATATTTTTCAGAAGAAAACCCGCATTAATGCTTGTTGCTTTAAAGAAAGTTACAAGAGCAAGATACGGCAGCCTATTAGCAAAAGAAGTTGATTGCACTTATTCTCACGCTGTAAAGATTCTGCAGAGTCTTGAAAGACTTGGCCTTGTTGTCTTTGATAAGAAAGGAAGAACAAAGCTGATAAAATTGACAAAGAAAGGACATGAAGTCGCGGACAATATAGACAATATTAAAAGACTTCTGGCTTAATTGTTTTTAAATAACTTATTGCACTTAATTAATAAATTATTATTGCAGTCAATACTATCCAAAATTGAATATATAATGTCATAACAAGATTGTTGGTAAGATAATAACTTTTTATAGTTCTTCTTTCTTTTATAATATAATAAAATATAAAAATGGCCCCGACGGGATTTGAACCCGCGACACCTGGATTTCTACTTTTCAAGGCTATTTGAAGGAAGCTGACCTTCAAGGAACCTTGGTTCCTTAAGAGTCCAGTACTCTGACCGGGCTGAGCTACGAGGCCTTGTAGCTGTAATTATATTTGTGTTTAAAAAACTATCTAGACGATTATTGAATAATATGATTATAAATGACGTATTGCTGTCTCTCTTGTAACGAAATTTATTGCCTTTTCTAATTCTGCGCGTGGAAACGGTTTAGGAATAAGAATAAATTTAGATATAGATTCAGTTGCATACCCTTCATCCATACCGCCCAGCTGCTCAAAATCAAATTTACCAAGAACATCATTTATTGTTCCACTAACCATCACAACCGGTGTATCCACGCCTCTTTTTCTTAACTCCATTACAGCATCAAAACCGCTTAAACCAGGCATTCTGTTATCAGTAACAGCAAAACGATAAAGAGGATAATTAGCAGTTACTCTTTTTACCAATTCTTCTCCATTATCTACACTCTCAACTTGATATCGAAGAGGATACAAGCCCCTTTTTCCATTAATAATTTCCCCAATTAAATTTCTATTTGAAGCTTCATCGTCTGCAATAATTATTCTTGTTCTTTCATCTGCCATGAAATAAAGCCAAATCAAACCTATTTAAATCTTTCTAAATGTAATTACTAAGAAGTTACACTCTTATCTATATTTTCTCCAAGTGTGGTGGCACTTTGGATTAGTGCACTTGTAGAACTTCGTCTCCGATTCATCAGATGAGCGAGTCTGCATAGTCCAGAAATAAGCCTTCTTATGCTTGCATTCCGGGCAGGTAATTTCAACTATTGGATTGGTCTCATTCTCTCCTTCATGTATGACTGTTACACTGTCCTCATTCTTCATCTTCTCAGAAACTTCAATCTTAATTCTCTTCCTAACTTTGTGCCCGCAGCTCGCACATGCTGCCTTACCATCAGTTACCATAATCATACCACCACACTTTTCACAAAATTCCATCAAAACCACTATACATTATACTATTTTAACATTGCGGTTTGAATGATTAATGACAGAAGCCTCTCTGACTAGCGTCTTTCATAGGTTCAAAGAAAACAAGCTTTACCCATCCAATAAAAGGTATTCTTCCTACTGCTTTGCCAATTATCTGCTCATCTGCAATATTAATCTCATCTATTCTTTGATTATTATTGCTTGGTGTTAATTGTGCAACGTTATTGTCTCCTTTTGTCCCTCTAGGGTCTTCTTTTACTATTCTATGAATTATAGGATATTTTGCTGTCGCTCCTTTTCCTGCATTATATATTATTACATCTCCTTTGCTTGTCTGTCCTCTTCCCCATACAAAAACAATATCTCCCTTGTTCAGCCCATTGGTGTATTTGAAAGATGAAAAATCTTCTTTACTGATATTATGGCTTTCATACCATGCCGCATTTTTTTCCCACCAGTCAGAAAAATCTGAAGAGTGGTGCATAGAGCATGATTCAATTATAACAATAGGAAGAGAAGAGCTGGTTATCACTGAAAAAGAAGGAAAGAGGATAAATCTTATTACCAAAACAGCAATTACAATAGAAACAATCCAAGACTGCCAGCTATCTCCTTTAAGGAAATTCCAAAATCTAATAATCTGCTCTTTTACTTCCATTAATATTATTATTAACTGTTGTTTTTAAACTATATGAAAATGCGTCGTGCGGGGATTGAACCCGCGTATCGAACTTGGGAAGCTCGCATTCTGCCACTGAATTAACGACGCATCGAATAATAAATGCTGATTGCAAGAATCAAGACAGCGATGCCATCAATAGCAATGCAAAAAGAACAGAATTTTCCAATAACAAAAGATTGTAAGTAAATAAAATATAAAGCGAACGCCGCCCCTACAGCAGCCATAATAAAATAGCTCAATCTAGCCCAATGATATCTATATCCAAGAAGATAGACAAGAAAAAGAAGAGAGAAAGAAATAACTCCAAGCCAGCTAAGCTTAATTCCCATTATGCTTGAATATTCTGAAGTTCTAACTTCGCTGCATGACTTTCCTATGATGCAGTATACTGGACCGTTGCTGTCAGCATAGACTATGTAAGCAGATAAGATTACATTTATCAATATGAACATTCCAAGAAATATTTGATTTGGTCTTGCTCTATTTAACATGAAAGTCGGAGTAAAAAAGCTTTTAATAACCCTTTTACTCCTATAGTTTAAGTGATAAAATGTACAGATATCTAATATCTTCTCTTATTTTGCTTCTTGTCTGGTATATCCTATTTCTTTACAGAAAAGACCTGAGAAAAGATATGCTGTTTGCCAGCCTTATAGCTTTGCCATTTGGTTTAACAGAATTCTTTTTTGTTCCAAATTATTGGCATCCAAAAACTTTATTTGCCTCTACTTTAGATATAGAGAGTTTTATCTTCCTTTTCGCAATAGGAGGAATTGCTTCTGTCATGTATGAAGTAATTCTCAACAAACATTTAAAGAAAGAAAGAGAGAGCAGATCAAAGCGATTAAGTCACTTTCTTGTCTTTGTCACTCTTACCTTAACTGCGTTCATATTATTAAACATGATAATACCAGGAGCTTTCCGAGATAAATTAATCTATACCTGGACCTTAGCTGGTTTTATAGGGGGAATAGCAATAATAATAGTAAGAAAAGACTTGCTTCATGAAGTAATTCTTGGCAGCGTCTTATTTATGTTATTGTATTTCTTCAGCCTTCTTATTTTCAATAGCTTAATCTTTCCAGGATGGATTTCAGATGAATGGAATTTAGCTAATCTTTCAGGCATCTTCATCTTCAACATTCCAATAGAGGAACTTTTGTTTGCTCTTTCTTTCGGAGTTCTTTGGGCGCCAATTTATGAGTTCATTCAAGGCTTTAGATCACGATAATGCATAAGAAGAATAATTATTTCAATAATCAATAGATAAATAATCTTGTTGAGGTTAATTATCATGCGTAAATCAATTTTAGGTGGTGAGAAAAGATGAAAGAAGAATCTACAGAGATTATTAGAGCTATATGGAAAAATACTTGTCAGATAATTTTAAGAAATTAGATATTTGTATCTCTTTGGCTAAGAGCGAATAAAGACAACTTTTATAAAAGCAAAAAACTCTGCAAGAGAGATCCCGTAGCTCAGTTGGTTAGAGCGCTGCTCTGATACGGCAGAGGTCCCAAGTTCAACTCTTGGCGGGATCACTTATATTATAATTATTAAAAGAATTAATTCCCCGTCTTAAATTCAACAACGAGTTTCTCTTCTTCTAAAGATAAATTATGTAAAGGCAGACTTATAGGTAAGCTGTTAACATAAACCTTGTCTTTACCAATAGCTTTTATTTCGTATCCTGATTCCAGCTTGGAAATAAATATATCATTAGTAGAATCAACACCAGGCGTGTTAAGTTCATAAACAACTCTGTCAGCAAGTCTTCTTATTGTAGTCTTAGCAGACTTTCTTGGTAAGCCAGACATTCTCTTTACTTGCTCATCAGACAACTCTCTCTTTGCCACAGTCTTTCTCTGTCTCTGTCTAGGCTGCGAACCGCCAATCATAATTTTTATTGAGTTTGGAGAAGTCCTGATTTCCGCTCCGCCGTCTTCTTGAAGCTCAGCATTTAAACTCTTCATAATGTTGTTAACAAGAGAAGAAAAGACTTTATCCATTCCAACAGGAGCAGCAGGAGAATGCTGTCTTATTATTTCTTCGTCGCTAAAATCATCTGTTCCAAGCATCCCAAATCTCTCTTTCTCTTCAGCCATATCAATTAATGGATTTGCACAGTAAGGGCAGAATTTATGCTTACTCTCTGCACCGCGTCCGCAATTCTGGCATTCAACTTCTTTTTTCTTTCCTTTTTTTTTGAAGAACATCTTATTCAAGAGCATATGAAACTTTTAAACTTTTCGTATCTCCAATCATTTTCTGCTACTGGCTACAAAGGCTCCTCAAGAGATAAATTTCAGCTTCATTAATAAAGATTACTTGTTATTTATCACAACAAAGTTTAAATAGTATATACTATCAAGTATACACATGACGGACATATTTGATACGGCAATCTTCTGTAAAGAATGCGGCAAGCAGATGAAGCCAACAATAGTAGCGAGAGACGGATTTGAACTTCGTGCAGTTAAATGTCAGAAATGCAATGATACAATTATTCATCCAGCTGATCTGAATTCTGCAGACCAGTTCAAAGATTTAAGAGGAAAAACTTTTCATGTTAAATTAAGAATGGTTGGAAACAGCCATGCAATAAGCATTCCAAAAGAAATTGTTGATTTTATAAATGAACAGCATAAGAGAGCAAGGAGAGACATGGATGACATGGTTCGTCTCTGCTTTGAAGATTTTGATAGGCTAAGTGTGAGGTTTGATGATGAAAAAATCTGATGAAGTAAGATTAAAGGTTGTTGAAGCGTTGCAAGATGACGCGTATAAAGGTATAGCTAGGATTGACCCTCATTTAATGCTCTCTCTTGATCTGAAAAGAGGAGATGTAATAGTTATAAAAGGTCAGAGAGAAACAGTAGCAATAGTTGACCGAGCCTATCCTGCTGATGTAGGGGAGAAAATAATCAGAATTGACGGTTTGATAAGAAGAAATGCAAAGACAAGTGTAAGCGAGCAAGTTTCCGTCTTCAAAGCAACTGCAAAGCCTGCGCAGAAAGTTACAATTGCTCCAGCACAGCAGGGAATAATGGTTCAAGGCAATCCTGAAATGTTTAAGAACGGTTTGCTTGGAAGAGCAATTGTTAAAGGGGATATAATCTCTCTTGGTGGTGTTCAGAGAAGAAGAGATGTAATGTCTGAAGGCTTGCCTGATTTTTTCAGCGATTTAAATGAATTGTTCGGTGCTGGAGGAAATTTCGGTTTCGCAGGTTTCCAGCAGATTAAATTCCTTGTCGTCTCCACAACTCCAAATCAGCCTTGCATCATAAATGAGAATACTGAAATAGTTCTAAACTCAAAATCAGTTGAGATATCAGAAGAGACAGTTCCAGATGTTACTTATGAAGATATCGGCGGTCTGACAGAAGAGGTAAAGAAAATAAGAGAAATGGTAGAACTACCGCTAAAGCATCCAGAAATATTTGATAAATTGGGAATAGAGCCTCCTAAAGGCGTCCTTCTTTACGGCCCTCCAGGAACTGGAAAAACATTGCTTGCAAAAGCAGTAGCGAATGAATCAGAAGCAAATTTCATTCTTCTTAACGGCCCAGAAATAATGTCGAAATTCTACGGAGAGTCAGAGAAGAAGATAAGAGATATATTTGAGGAAGCGGAGAAAACAGCTCCTTCAATTATATTCATAGATGAAGTTGATGCGATAGCTCCTAAGAGAGAGGATGTTCAAGGAGAAGTTGAAAGACGTGTCGTCTCTCAGCTTTTGACAATGATGGATGGCCTTAAGTCTAGAGGGCGTGTAGTAGTAATTGGAGCAACAAACAGAATTAATTCAATAGATCAAGCTCTAAGGCGCCCGGGAAGATTTGACAGAGAAATAGAATTTTCAGCACCAGATAAAAAGTCCAGACTTAATATTCTTAAAATCCACACAAGACACATGCCGTTGACAAAAGGAGTTAATCTTGAAGCAATTGCCGCGAAGACACACGGTTTCGTCGGCGCAGACCTTTCTGCTCTAACAAAAGAATCTGCCATGGCTGTATTAAGAAAAGTTCTGCCAGAGCTAAAGTTAGATGATGAAGAACCAATACCTCCAGAAGTTCTTGATAAGATGGTAATAGCTCAGGAAGATTTTGATGAATCTCTGAAAGTTGTGCGTCCTAGTGCAATGAGAGAAGTTCTTGTAGAAACACCAAATATATCATGGGAAGATATCGGCGGTTTGGATAAAACAAAGTCAGAATTGAAAGAAGCAATTGAATGGCCTGTAAAGAATCCAGAAGTTTTCAAGAGATTAGGAATAAGAGCTCCGAGAGGAATTCTTCTTTACGGCCCTCCAGGAACTGGAAAAACATTGCTTGCAAAAGCAGTAGCGAATGAATCAGAAGCAAATTTCATTCAGGTAAAAGGCCCAAGCCTTCTTAGTATGTGGGTAGGAAAATCAGAAGAAGGAGTAAGAAAAATATTTGAGAGAGCAAGGCAAGTTGCACCATGTGTAATTTTCTTTGATGAAATAGATTCTTTAGCAGGAAGAAGAGGATATGACAACGGTGCAAAAGTTACTGAGCGTGTTCTTAATCAGATGCTTTCAGAAATGGATGGTCTTGAAGATTTGAAAGATGTAGTAGTAATTGGAGCAACAAACAGGCCAGACATGCTTGACCCGGCCTTGCTTCGTCCAGGGCGTTTTGACAGAATAATTCTAGTTGATGTTCCAGATGAAGAAAGCAGAAGAAAAATATTGGAAGTTCATCTTAAGAACACTCCAATAGCAAACGATGTAAATATTGAAGAGCTTGTCAAGTTAACAGAAAGTTTCGTCGGCGCAGATTTAGAAGGTTTGGTAAGAGAAGCAGCCATGTCTGCAATTAGAAGGGATATGAATGTCAAAACAGTTTCAATGAAGGACTTTGATGCCGCTCTGAATAAAGTAAAAGCCTCTGTCTCAAGTGACACAGCAAAGAGATACAAGAAGATAGAAGAGCATTTCTCGAAGACGGCAAAGGCAGGCGGAATAGAATTAGGTCCTCTTTATACTGGATAAGAGAGATAATTATTTAAACAATCATAATTTATATTATATATGGAAGTTACTATAAACACTTTATATGCAGATGTAGTTAATCTAAGAAGAGAGCTTGAGATAATTAAGAGAGTTTTGCTCAATGAAGGTAAATTAACTTTATGGGCAAAAAAAACATTAAAGGAAGCAAGAGAGGAAAAAGAGGAGAAATATGTCTCTCTTGAAAACTTGTAATGTATGAGATTAAGTTTTCAAGTTCATCAGCTAAGTTCTTTAGGAAATTACAGACCAATCTTCAAGATAGAATAAGAGCTAAATTTAAAGAGATATCTCTTGATCCTTTCAGATTTATAGAACACTATGAAGGAGATTATTACAAGATAAGAATAGGTGAATTTCGTGCACTAGTAGACATCGATAAAGCAAACAAACTGATTTTAGTAAGAGTTTTTGATAAAAGAGGCAGAATATACAAATAAATAGCAATTACCATGGAACAAATCTATTTGTCCTATGTATGTATCTGCTAACACATGAAACACCGCAGAAAAGCTTATACTGCGAGATTATCCAGTTTATATCTTCTGATTCAAGAACTTGCGTTGAACCGCACTCAAAGCATTTATCATTTACAGCCATTTTATTATTAAAATATTATTAATTCACAGAGTATTTATATTTAATTATTCAACTTCTCTCAAATCTTTTCTTATTATGTTCAATAGATTTTTAAAGATAAAAGATATGTTAGAGGTTATAATTTTCTAAGTTTAAGATGGATAATTATAATTATTCTATTTATTATAGCTTATATTTATTCTATGAAACAAAATTTATTTGGTGTTGTTTATTTATCTTTTATTAATACAGCTATTTCTACTACTTCCTATTGGATATTTGTAATAATATTGAGTTTTATAATATATAAAATTTGTCCAAGATAATTGATTATTACTTATTGCAATTTACTCTCGATTATCTGTTTGACAGAAGCATAAGGCTGAGCTCCGGAAATCTTCTGACTGTTGATAAAGAATGTCGGTGTTCCAGTGTCTCCAGCAGAATTCCAATCTTTTTCATCTGTTTCTCTACTATTAAAATCTTCTCCCTGTTTTGCTTTCTATCTCTCGCAGAACAAGAATATTTAAATACTAAATGTGTGAGAAGAAAGAATAAAAAGAGATACGATGGCTAAAAAATGTATTTACTGTAAATCTGAAATTGCTGATGAATCAGTTATAGACTTCTGCAAGAGCTGCGGAGTAGGTGTTTGGGGTGAAAAAATGTTCCAAGCCATAGTTCAAAGTATGGAAGGCGCGAGGGAAGCTGGCGATTTATTCCAAGGCTCCGTTTCTGACCCTCAATTAGCTAAAAGGAGATAATACTCTGAGAAAGCTTTTTAAACTAACTTCTTTAGTAATTACAATGCCAAGACACAAGACACCAAGACAGAAGGGAAAATTCTCTTTTACAAGCTTTTTCCAGGCATTTAAGCCGGGAGATACAGTCGCTATAGTAAGAGAACTAAGCAATATATTTGGATATTCTCATAGAATGCAGGGAAGAACAGGAAAAGTCCTTGAAAAAAGAGGAGCAGCTTATCATGTTGAGATAAAAGATCTTAACAAACCTAAAAGATATTTAATTAAGCCAATACATTTGAGGAAAATACAATGATTTTAAGCAGAAAGCCATTATCTCTGGCAGAAGTGAAGGAATATACAAAAAACTTAGATGAATCTAAGCCAATTCATAAATATCTTAAAACTTTCGGCAAATTAAACAAAGCAGACGCACTAAAACTTGCTCAAGAGATAAGAGATTTAAACAATGTGAAAATAAAAGAAGAGGACATTGTGAAAATAGTTGATTTGCTTCCTCAGGATTCTTCAGATGTCAACAAGATATTATTAAGCGTAAGTCTGACAGAAGAAGAAGCGAATACTATTCTGGAGATTGTTAAAAAATACTGAACATGATGAAAGAAAAAGAAGACTACGCAATCATATTAGATTATCTTCCTTATGGTTATCCAGGAACTGGAAAGACTTCTCCAGTAGCTCAGGCAATTGGTGAGAAGACTCTTATAATTCTGGAACTTGTTCCAAGAAGAGGCGTTCAATTAGCGCAGAAAGAAAAGGTTTATATAGGTCCAGACAAGAGAGATAAAGTATACTTCATAGCCGGCAGACTGCCGAGGGAGAAGTTTACAGAGACTGCAAAGATCCAACTTCAGGAGTTCATCTCCAGTGTCGTTGCGGAGCAGGAGAAGAAATTCGTAGATTTCTTTAACACCGCTACCGCGATAAACACGAGATTGCATAAGATTGAACTTCTGCCAGGATTTGGAAAAAAGCATACTCAGGAAATATTGGAAACAAGGAAAGAAAAGCCTTTCGCGTCTTTTGAGGACATAAAAGAAAGGCTGAAGAATATTCCTGATCCAAAGAAAGCGATTGAGAAAAGACTGATAGAAGAACTCTGTGAAAGGCAGAGATTTAACCTTTTCATAATTTAACATGGCAGAAAAAGAACAAAAAGAAAACAAAAAGCAGAAGCAGGAGAAAGAAAAAGCTGAGAAGCAGGAAAAAAAGAAACTTGTAGAAGAGGAGACAAACGAAGTTCTAGTAAGAATTTTAGGATATGACATTCCAGGCTCAAGAAATATTCACGCCGGACTTATAAGAATAAAAGGAATCTCATGGGCAATCTCTAATGTTGTCTGTTTGCGTCTTGGACTGCCAAAATTAAAGAAGATATCTGAACTTACTAAGCCGGAAATATTAAAAATAGAGACTTTCCTTAAAGATCTTAAGGTTCCGGATTTCATGAAAAATGCACGCTCAGACCCTGAAACTGGTCTGTCAAAACATCTTTTCGGCGCTGATTTGGAGATGAAGCGTGAATTTGATATAAAGAAACTGAAAGAAATGAAGAGCTACAAAGGAATAAGACACTCTCAAAAGCTTCCTGTAAGAGGACAGAGAACGCGTTCTCACTTCCGTCAAAAAGGAAAAGCAACAGGAATAAAGAAGAAAGATGATAAGAAAAAGTAAAAGCTACGTAAGGCCTAAGAAGGCGTATGAAAAATCCAGAATACTGGAAGAGAACAATCTTATTGAGAAATATGGTCTTAAGAATAAGAGAGAAATCTGGAAAACTCAGGCAAAGATAAGTTATTTCAGAAGAAGAGCAAAGAGCTTGGCGAACGCAAGCACTGAAGAGCAATCTATTTTATTCAACAAGCTCTCTGAAAAAGGGATTGCTGTCAGTTCAATTTCAGACGTTCTCGCTTTGAATATTGAAAATCTTCTAAACAGAAGACTTCCAACCATAGTTTTTAAGAAAAAGATGGCAAATACTCCAAGACAAGCAAGGCAAATGGTAACTCATAAAAGAATATTGATAAATGATAAGTTTGTAAATTCTCCTAGTTATATTGTTTCAGTTGCAGAAGAAGACAAGATTTCTATAAAGCAATCTGCAAAGAAAGAAATTAAGGAGGTAGTAGCAAATGCCTGAAGAGACTCCTGTTAAAGTGGAAGAGAAAGTAGAAGTAGAGAAAGTTGAAGAAGAAAAGTTAGAAGAGAAGAAGGATGACCGCTCAGCTATAGTTTATATATTCAGCTCGCAGAATAATACAATAATTCACATAACTGACCTTGCTGGTAACACGATATCCAGAGTAAGTGGCGGAATGATAACAAAGCACAGCAGATTGAAAGCAGACCCTACTATTGCTATGTTCATTGCAAAGAAAGTTTCTGAAAGAGCAAGAGATTTAGGAATAACTAGCCTTTACATAAGAACAAGAGCAAAAACAGGAAGTCAAGGTCTTGGCCCTGGAGTTCACGCAGCTGTGAAGACACTAGGCAAAGAAGGTTTCAAAGTAATCTCCGTTCTTGACACAACTCGCGTTCCAAGAGGCGGTCCTAAGAAGAAAGGAGGTAAGAGAGGAAGAAGGGTTTAAAACCCTATTTTTCATAATTACAATATGGAAGTTGTTATAAAATCTCCTGAAAAACTTGTTATTAAACTTGACGCAAATGAGACTCTTGCTAATGCAATAAGAAGAAGCGTTTCAGAGATTTCCACTCTTGCTGTTGATGAAGTTGAGATATTCAAGAACGATTCTGCACTATATGATGAAATTCTTGCTCACAGACTTGGTCTTGTCCCTTTAAAGACTGAGAAATCTATGTCTTCAAAGACAAAGATAGACTTCAAACTTTCTAAGACTGGCCCCGGAACAGTTTATTCAGGAGACTTGAGTGGCTCAGCTGATGTTGTTTACAGCAAAATTCCTTTAACGATAATTGGAGAAGGCAATAAAGTTGAGCTTGTAGCGACGGCAGTTTTAGGAAAAGGAATAAATCACTCAAAGCATATTCCCGGACTTGCTTTCTATAGGCATCTTTTAGAAATAAAATCCTCTCCTGAAATAGATAAAATAATTCAATCTTCTTCTGGCCTTATCAAAGCAGAGAAGAAAGGAAGCAAGTGGCTTTGCGATCTAAACGATGCAGAAATAGAGTCAATAGCAAAACTTGACAAGGAAGCTATTAAAGACTCAGACTGTCTGCTCTTCGTAATAGAATCTTTCGGCATGATGGATGCAAAAGATATCTTCTTAAAAGCCATAGATGCCTTGGAAGATAACTTGGATGATTTTGAAAAGGCTCTGAAGTAATTATCTAATTTTATTACTTAAATTAAAAGACGATAATTGATAACTAAAGTGTTGTAATCACTATTTTATATTGACTATTTCCAAGGTTATTTTATAGATAATATTAATTCTGCTGAATAAATATCTTAATTCGCATTCACAGAAAACTTTATATATCTCTATTTTGTGGGAAAACTATGAAAGTAAATAATTCAGGCAGTCAGTTTTTCTCATCATTTTTTAGATACTTTTACTTTACCTGCTGGTAAAGTGGAGTGTTTTCTTATCCTATAAAAAATAAAACACTATCACAATTACAATGGATGAACATTCATATCTCTCTCAGCTTGAGGACAAAAACGTAAAGAGATTTACGCGCCTTACTTCTCCAGATGCATTAAAGAAAGAAATTCCAGTTACAGAAAATGCAGCCAAGACAGTTATAGAAAGCAGAGAGATAATTCAGAATATACTTGAAGGAAGAGACAAAAGAAAATTGCTTATTGTTGGCCCTTGCTCAATTCATGATATTGAAGAAGCAAAAGATTACGCTTCATCTCTGAAGAGATTTTCAGATTCTGTTTCTGACCAGTTTTACATAGTGATGAGAACATATTTTGAAAAACCAAGGACTACTATTGGTTGGAAAGGATTAATATCCGACCCTTTCAGAGATGGTTCTAACAATGTGGAAGTAGGTTTGAGAAAAGCAAGAGGGCTTTTGCTGCATCTTGCAGAGCAGGGAGTTCCAGCAGGAACAGAAGCATTGAGTAATATCACTATTGGTTATTTTACAGACCTTTTAAGCTGGTGTGCAGTCGGAGCAAGAACAACAGAATCGCAAACACATAGAGAAATGGGTTCAGGTCTTTCTCCTCCCATAGGTTATAAGAATGGAACTCATGGGGAATTAGAGACGGCTATAAATGCATTGATTGCAGCACGTGAAGGGCATTCATTTCTTGGAATTGATAGAGAAGGAATAGTTTCTAATATTGAAACAAAAGGCAATCCTTATTGTCATTTAATATTAAGAGGTGGAAACGGGAATAAAAACTACACTCTAGACAAGATTAATGAAGCTGTAGAAACTCTGCAAAAGAACAGTTTACCAGTAAGAATAATGGTTGATTGCAGCCATGCAAATTCAGGAAAAGACCATAAAAATCAGCCAGAAGTATTTGAGACCGTTATAAAAGATATAAAAGATAATAAAAGTCCGGTTTTCGGCTTGATGCTTGAATCAAATATTAATGAGGGAAGCCAGAAAGATACGGGAAAGGAGCTAAGAAGAGGAGTCTCCATAACCGACGCCTGCATGAGCTGGCCGACAACAGAAAGAATAATCACTGACGCGTATAAGCTCTTAAAATAATCAGTAATCTGACTAATCTCTATAATATCTTATGTTAGATTTAAAAATCTCCATTACTGAGAAAAAGAGAGCGGGGATGCCAAAGTGGTCTAATGGGCGACGTTAAGGCCGTCGTGGCTTAGTG
>CAZDJT010000010.1:0-11919 GCA_964505875.1 Candidatus Woesearchaeota archaeon
ATTCTTTAAGCAGTTTTATCGTTGGAGCAGCTGCATCATTAGGACTTATATCTATGCACTCTGCTTCTGTCCCTTCATTTATCAATTGACAAGTCTGCCCAAGAGATTGACAAGAATATTTAGAGCAAGGCAATCCATCTGTCCCGCATTTCCCGCAGCTCTTTCCTCCCGTCGGAGGTTCCCATGCTTTGCATGTGAATGTAACTGCTATCTTCTTCGTCTTCCCTATTCCGAATATTGATAAGAACATAATTATCAATAAAACAATAGCTCCGATTATACATCCTGCAGGGCCTCCTGCACACAATGCGCCAGTAACTTTAAGATTTATAGCTATAAGTGCTCCAGCAACTGCTCCAGCACCCATCAATGCATAAGTCAAAGCAGGAGGTAATCCAGCACCAACACCAGTAAATTGCAATAACATAGAGACAACTGCTAGCCCTACAGCTGCACCAGCAAGAACATTAACATAAGGTACTGCGGCAAAAGTAGTTCCGCTTAATCCCTTAGCACTTGTTAGAGCTATTGCTCCAGTATTGGAGGCAAATATATATCCTAAAGTAATTCCAGATTTAGCAGCAATCATCATAGCAACTCCCAAAGCTCCGCTCGTCAGGCTAGCCATTTTCACGATGGCTGCGCTTTTATCTTTCGGAGTTAAATCCGTGCTTAGTGTTCCAGGAATACCTAGCTCTCCATAAAAGTCGCTTATATCTCCAGCTTCAATAAATCTATTTGGATATTGCTTTTCATCTGCATATTTTGCAATTCCGGCAAGATATTCTGAGCTCAACTTAGGAGCATTGTCAACTCGGTAATTATTAATAACGGTTCCAAGATAATTTGCCTGTGCTCCGCAATCTCCAAGACTCATGCAGAAATTATTCATCTCTTCCGTAAATTTGCTTGTCAGGCATTCAGGATTTACAATTTTTCCTCCGCCGAATATTCCTTTTACTTTAACATAAGTGCAAGTCTGCGTCCCAGTTTTACAATTAATCTCCGCTCCTTCAGCTCTGCTTTCCAAATCTACACCTGGCTTGTATTTAGGAAGGCAGAAATCAAACTTAAAATCTTTTGAGACAGAAACACTTTTTATAAAGCAGTCAGGATTCTTCGTGCATTGGTCTTTCTTTTCTCCTGTGTTATATCCGTAGCAAAGATAAGCCATATTTATTCTGCAAGCAGCAGAAGAGAAGCTTTTACCAGAAGGCAAAGCAGTTTTTGATTCAACACAAACATCATTTCTAAAATCTGCACACGGCTCCGTTCTAACTTCTCCATTTATACAAGTCTTTCTGAAATTTCTGCTTCCTGGAGTGTCTGCTCCCCTGTTTCCATCAACTCCAACCGCTCCCTGATATTGGCACCAGCTCTCTCCATGCTCTTTCTTCTTCCCATTTTCATCAGTGCAGCTTAAGTCTTTGCATACAAAATTAAAACTGCTGTCAGCCAGCTTCTCAGTCCCAGTCTTCTCTCCGCAAACACTTCCTAAAAGATAATTGCAGTTTCCGCAACTTCCTTGATTAGCAAAAGGATTATTGCTAGAAGCAAGAGCGCAGCTTGCAGAGTCAGCTAAAACCTGTCCGCCGTTCCAACTCTTCTCTTTATTTGCGTCATAAATATTTTCCTTGTTTCCGCAGCTGTCAAACCAGTAAACTTTGCTGTTCCCGTTTTTGTCCTCGCATTTTACAGTCTTCTGTTTCTCGCAGTTTGTATTCAAAGCAGAGTTAGAGCATAAAACACCAGAGCGGAATTGCCCATTAAGACCTTTGCAGCCGGCTTCTGTAGTAAATTTGCAGGTATTTACTAAATCTTGCTTTATTATGCAAGCTCCTTCAGCTTGGCTTTGTGCAAGAACAAGGCACGCAACTTCTGTCTGCACTTCAGGCTTAAAATTAACTTTTATTCCTTGAAGCTCAGATATTCTATCGCAGGCTCTCTTAGTTGTAAATCTTGTTTTGTCTCCAAAAGTACAGCATCCAGGTTTGCAAATTGGAATATTTCCAAATTCATCATCATACCACTGTCCCTGTCCAGCTTCGCATCTTTCTTTCGGTGCTCCAACAGAACAACTTCCATCCTGAGAGTTATAGCAAGTCCCTATTTTACATTGAGAAACTTCCTGTCTCGCAGAGGGAATGCATGTGCCTGAGCACTTTGCACTGCACTCGCTTGAAAGATATTCCTGGCATATTGACCCATTTTTGGAAACTAAGCAGGTATTAACTGCCTCAGCAGCAGAAGCAAATCCTTTGCTTCCAAATATTATCTTTCCTATGAAAGAAAATATCAATGGCAGAATATTAATTTTATTGTAATTATTTTCTGCACTAACAATTTCTTCCGTCTTTGGATTATAAAAAGGGGAAAGCTCTTCATGAAGCAAATAAACAAAAGCAAAAGTTCCAGCTATAAGTAAGAATATTTCAAGAAGAGCAACGCTTTCTTTTTTTCTTATTATCATTTTATATTCCTGGTGTTATTGCACACCCTCTTACCGCAATATTAATCTCTTTATTACTCTTTTTATCTTTAATAGTATATATTTTTGTTGAGTCTGAGAAAGTGAATTTCTTTATATCAAACCGCGGATACAAAATCATATATCCAACATATTCAAAATAGCAATACTTTGCTTCCTGATTTGCAATTTCTCTGGAAACATCTGCAAGATTGTATAGGGGCGTCTGCACTTCAAGTTTAAATTTGTCAAAATTCTTAACATTCCCATCTTTGCTTATTTTTATGCTTCTATTTACATAAACATTCAATATCTCAGGCACCGCTTCAGCTCCTATCTGCATTGCTCTCATTTCCACCTTTTCTCCTTTGTTCTGCAAATCTTCTTTCATGTTTAGGAAGCACTTATCAACTTTAGGAGTTATATCTTTCAGAACTTCCTCTTTCATCTCATAAATAAAGGCAGGGTGCTGATTTATGCATGGATGGAAATATCCTTCATTCTTGCACAAATAACTGACGTTCTGGTTCTTGTATCTAATATAATCTCTAGGTTCCAGAAATCCTCCTTGAGGAAGAATAATATCTACAGCATCATTAACACTCTTTTCCACACAGCTTTCAATATACGCTTGAGGGTTAATATCAGTCTGTTTAAATGTCTCAGGATTTTTCTTGAATCCAATAAAGAAAACCAGCAAAGCAGCAGCTATAAAAATTGCCATTATAATCCAGATTGCAATCTGCCCATTTTTATTTATTTTTTTATCCATAAATTAACTCCTTCTTTTTTTATTCTTTCTACTTTACCCTCAATAATTAGCTCAGTAAGATATTTATCAGCAGTATTCCATGAGATATTAATTAGCTTTGCTATCTCAGAACTAGTAACAACTTTATTTTTAATTATATAGTCAATTATCTTCTTTCTATGAATATTCATATTAATAAACCTATTAATAATAATATGAATATTTACTATATAAATCTTATTAAACTTTAAACACTATAAATAAAGATGGACAAGTCTCAGTTAGGGATGGTGCAGGTCTTCTGGGGGAATGGAAAAGGCAAAACTACTTCTGCCTTAGGAACCGCTTTGCGTGCTTGTGGCTCGGGCTTTTCAGTTCATCTTGTTCAGTTCATGAAAAACGGAACAGGAGATGAAGAAATAGACTATCCGGGAGAACTCCGCGCCTTGGAGAAATTTCCCAGCTTCTCTTTCAGAAGATTCGGCACGGGCTCTTGGGTAATAGGAAAGCCAACAGCCGAGCATATAATGAAAGTAAAAGAAGCATTTGATTATCTTCTCTCATGCTTAGGAAAGTTTGATATTATAATTGCAGATGAAATCTTGTATGCCGTCCAGCTCGGTCTATTAACGGAAGATGAAGTCCTTTCTCTAATAAAGTTAAAGCCAGAGCATCAGGAAATAATTTTAACGGGCTCTCATCGCCCCTTTCAAAGGATTTTTGATGAAGCAGACCTTGTCACAGAAATAAAGAAAATAAAGCATCCTTATGATTCAGGTATAATGGCTAGAAGAGGCATAGAATACTAAATATAGAAAGATTTAAATATAAAAGCATATTTACGTTTTTACACAGAAGATTAAGAAAATGGTAAGCATAACATTATCAGTTCCTGAAGAAGTAAGAGCATTAATGAGAAAACACTCAGAGATAAATTGGTCTGGTTTAGTGAGAAAGATAATAGAGGAAAAAGCCAGAGAATTATCGGTAAGAGAAGAGGTGCTTAATCAGTTGAAAAATGAAGAAGGATTCAATAATTGGGCAGTTAATTTAGTTAGAAAAGGTAGAAAGAAATGAATCTGGTAGTAGATACTAATATATTATTTAGTTTCTTTCTTGATGGATCTTTTACAAAAAAGCTAATTAAATCTTCAAAGTTTGAGCTCATATCTCCAAGACTATCATTATTGGAGATTGAAAGGCACAAACTGGAAATAATCAAGAAATCAAGAATTAAAGAAAGAGATTTCAGCAATTACTTTCATGAGCTTAGTAAATTTATAAGATTCATTGACAAAAAAGAGTATATCTTGTTTTTACCTGAAGCAGTAAGATTATCTCCTGACAAAGATGATTCTGACTTTCTTGCTTTATGTTTAAAGTTTAACTGCTATTTATGGAGCAATGACAATTTTCTAAAAATGCAGAATAAGATAAAAGTAATTTCAACGAGAGAAATAGTCAACATTGCATTATAATTCATGACACTTAATAGAGTGGAAAATTAAGCTTCAATAGGATATTCTTTCTCTGTCTCTTTCCCGTCTAAATTCATTTTCTTTATAATAAATCCCTTTCTTTTTGCAAGCTCTCTTATCTTTACAGGATCTTTTTCTCCCTTCGGAAATATAATATCATTTATCTTCAGAGTGTGCGTGATGACGGCTTTCTTACAATCAGGAACATCCCAAAAGAAATAACTCTTTAAATCCTGCCAATACTTTGCATCAATTACAAGTGTGCAAAAACCATCATCAATCTTTTGAGCATCTTTTCCAGGTTTAGGCAAACTCTTCTTTATTTTTAGTGTCAGCTCCTTGTCCTCACAGTCAAGAAGATAAAAATAAACTTTATCAAAATTATCTATTCCAGAGTCACTAATCTCATACAAAAAGACGCTTCCTTTCTTTTTCCCTTCCATACCTGCCATCTTTTCTTTGGTGAATACTTTTCCAGAGAATTTCTTGTTTCCAAGGCCATTAACGAAATTTACAAGATCATTTGCAAACTCAAAGCTAGTCTTAACTTTTATCTTCTCACTTTTATTGAAGCTCATTAAAAATCTTCTATCATACTGTCCTTTGCCAAATCTTACAAAATATCTATGGCTTTCTTCATTGCTTTTATTCTCCACAATATTTCTTAAAAAACATTCCATAACTAATCATAGCGGAAATTCATTTATAAATTTTTGCTGGCAGGCAAATTTATATATTCTTCTTTCCGCTTTATATGATGGACATTGGCGATAAGGATGTAAAAAAACTATTAATCATAGCAATTATAGCTATTCTTGCAGTTCTTGTTTTTATTCTGGTAAAACCTATTGTTGCTTCAATTATTACTGGGCTAATCTTAGCATATATATTCTCTAGTCCTTACGAAAAACTAAATAATAGAATAAAGAATAAATCTCTCTCAGCATTTATAGTTTCATTTATTGTTATAGTAATAATAATATTGCCTTTCTGGTTCCTCCTTCCTATAATTGGAAATCAGATTTTCGGAGCATACAACTTGATTCAGTCTTTAGACAAATATACAATAATAAAATCGGCCTTCCCTGGCTCTTCAGAGCAATTCATCTCTCAGATATATGTCTCCTTTGATGGAGTTGTCAACACAGTAAGCAAAGGAGCATTCGATATAATGGTTAATTTACTCAGAGACTTGCCAACTTTGGCTCTTCACGCTTTCCTTATACTTTTTGTCTTCTTCTTTACTTTAAGAGATAGAGAGAAGTTTACTTCGTTCGTCCATGCCCTCTCCCCTTTTGCAAAGTCTAAAGAAAAGCTCATTATTCAGCAATTCAAAAATATAACTGACTCAGTTGTCTATGGTCAGATAATTATTGGAATTGTTCAAGGTCTTGCAGCGGGTCTGGGCTTCTTAGTCTTTGGTGTTGAGAAGACATTAATACTTACATTATTGGCCATCTTCTTTGCAATAATTCCAATAATAGGTCCATTCGTAGTATGGATTCCAGTGGCAATATACATGTTCTTGACAGCAAGCACACCTGTTGCATTCGCTTTCCTTCTCTATAATCTAATTTTTGTCTCTTTAATAGATAATTTTCTCCGTTCTTTTATTGTTGCAAGAAAGACAGATATCTCTCCAGCAGTTATTTTAGTAGGCATGATTGGGGGTTTCTTCATATTTGGAATTCTTGGAATGCTTTTAGGACCTTTGATTCTGGTCTACTTTTTAACTTTCTTAAAGTTCTACAAAGAGAAGAATCTAAACAGTCTTTTCTCTGATGAAGAAAAAAGCTGATGCTATCACTAAATTTAAATATCGCTTTATCATGGGAAAGTTATGAATAGCGGAGAAAAATATCTTGACCAGCTTGTTGATTACATAAAAAAGAATTTGAAAAAAGGATACACTCTAGACTCTTTAAGATGGGCTCTTATAGGGCAAGGTCATTCAAAGATTGAAGTTGAAAAATCAATTAAAGCTGTAGAAAAAGAGCTTGCAAAAGAAGCCCCAGTTCTCAAGACAAAGCCGGAAATTAACTATCAAGTTTTAGAGCCAAGCAACGCAATAATAGAAGAAAAGAGGCCATTGTGGAAAAGAATTCTTGGAATGTAATTTAGATAAACTTATAAAACCTTTTTATTAACTCAAACTATGGATAATAATGAATTCCTTTTTACATCTGAGTCTGTTTCAGAAGGGCATCCAGATAAGATATGTGACCAAGTCTCAGATGCTTTGCTTGATGCATTTCTTGCAGATGATCCAAATAGCAGAGTAGCAATAGAATGTATGACTAAAACAGGTTTCATAACTGTCGCAGGAGAGGTCACAACAAATACTTATGTTGAAATACAAGATGTTGTCAGGCAGACTTTAAGAGAAATAGGATATGATAATCCTGCTTGCGGTTTTGATGCAAATACTTGCGCTGTTCTAGTATCTATTTCTGGTCAATCTCCTGATATTGCTCAAGGAGTTAACGATGAAAAACACGAGCAAGGAGCAGGAGACCAAGGAATGATGTTTGGCTATGCAACAAATGAAACAGAAGAATTAATGCCTCTGCCAATAATTCTATCTCATAAAATAATAAAGAAGTCAGCAGAGCTAAGAAAATCTGGTGAGATGCCCTATCTAAGACCAGATGGAAAATGTCAAGTTACAGTTTTATATAGAAACAATAAACCTGTAAATGTTAAAGCAGTCGTAGTTTCTCTTCATCATGATTCAGTTGTCTCTCAGCAGAAGATAAGAGATGACGTTATTAATAAAATTATAAATCCTCTTTGCGGAAATCTGCTTTCTGAAGATGCAAAGATTTATGTAAATCCTACTGGCTCATTTACAATTGGCGGTCCAGTAGCAGACACAGGATTAACAGGAAGAAAAATAATAGTTGATACTTATGGTGGTTTTGGCAGGCATGGTGGCGGTTGCTTCTCAGGAAAAGATCCTAGCAAAGTTGACCGTTCTTCTGCTTACGCAGCAAGATATATTGCCAAGAATATTGTTGCAGCAGGTCTGGCAGAAAGATGTGAGATACAGATTGCCTATGCAATTGGAGTTGCTGAGCCAGTTTCTCTGCACGTTAATTCTTTTGGCACAAACAAATTACCAGAAGATAAAATTCTTGCACTGGTAAAAAAGCACTTTCCTCTTAAACCAGCAGATATAATAAAACAGCTTAATCTTAAGCGCCCCATTTACAGGAAAACTGCGGCATACGGGCATTTCGGCCGCTCAGACCCAGACTTCACTTGGGAAAATTTGGACAAAGTTGATGTTTTGAAGAAGGAAGCTGGAATTTAATTATTGGCCATCTAATTTTTAATTCTTCTATCATCTTTTACTTTTGTCAGAGCAAGCAGACCTAAGATTATGAATAATGTAACTGCTAAAACTGCAATTCTATATCGACTGCTGCCAATTGAAATCAAATTGGTTACAATTAAACCCCAGACGATTGGGCCAACAAAAGAAGAAGCTCTTTCTGCTAAGCCAAAATATCCAAAGGCGAGATTATGCTTTCCTTTTGGTGCGACATAAGACATAACGGAGCGAGAAACAGTCCAGCTTGCTCCAAACCAGAAGCCCATTAGTGTTGTTCCAACAATAAATAAAGTAAAGTTAGTAATCAAACCTATTAAAGGCAAGATAATAATCCAACCAGCTAAGATAAAGATCAATGTTCTTTTGTGTCCAAATTTATCAGCAATAAATCCAGATAGTGTTCCACCAATAGCTGAGGTTAATAGTATTCCTAACAAGATGTAAGTCTTGATGCTATCAGAAACATGCCATACTTGTTCTAAGAATATGGGGAAATTATTAGCTGCTGTAAGAACAGCATCATTAAACAAAAAGTAAGAAAGCATAAAAAATGCTAAACTAGGTAAAGAGAATATAGTCTTAGTTTCAAGCAAAGAATTCTTTATACTTGAATATACGGTCCAAGGAGTTTTCTTCTTTTTTGGTTCTTTAAAGAAGATAAGAGTTGGAAGAGCCAATATGAAGAATGCAATTACGGAAGGTAAGAGTGTTTCTGCTCTTGGTGAGCCGTTAAAGAAGTTTATAGCTCCTCTGGATAAAGGCAGAGCAATTAATAATCCGGCAATTTGCCCTAAATAGTTTGCAGTAATTCCAAGTCCAGAAACAAGCCCTCGCTTTCCCTCTTTGCTTATATCGTTGATTAAAGGTGTATAAAATGTAAAAGACAAGAGATATGAGTATAATCCTAATGTAAAGAAAACAAGTGCTAGAATATCTTTATTTAATAATGCGCAGATTGCACACATTCCATAAAATATAACTGTAAGTATTGTGCTAAAGCGTAAACCTGTAATTCTCCTTAGATGTTTATCCAGCATAGAACCAGTAGTTGGCACGGTAAATAAGAGAAGTATTGCTGATATTGTAAATGCCAGATTAAAATGCAAATCAGAAATTCCTCTATCTATGATTATCCATTGAGAAAAATAAAGGAAGAAAACAATTGAAACTAAAGAATTGGCAAAATCATAAAGAACCCAGAGAAATATATTTTTATTGGTCTGCATAACTCTTAATATTTCTTATATTTATATACTTAAGGATAAAAACGCCCGCGCCCGGAATCGAACCGGGATATCCCGAAGGAAACTAGTTTGCTTGCTTCATCTTGAAAAAGATGATTGGTCGGCTCAAGACTAGCGCAGTACCATTGTGCCACGCGGGCATCTTGACAATATTATGTCTTTTTCTTTCTTATTTAAATATAACTGATAAGAGTGTCAAGCTTCCCGAAAGAATTAAAAACTTCACTTTCTTATGACAAATATGGAAATGATAAGTATATCAAGAGACGAGTATGAAAGGCTGAAAACGCAAGCTAACATAGATTTAGATTTATTAAAACAGTTAGCTAGAAGCCTGAAAGATATTAAAGAAGGAAAAGTAATTAGAGTTAAGTAAACTATTATTCTTGATTATCTTTTCTGACTAGCTTATTTATCTCTTCTCTGAAGAATTCAAGGAAAAGCTTGATTGTATTGATGGTCTTTTGCTGATCCTTTTTACCACTTACAGCAACCATATAAACCGCTTTCAAATCTTCATATATCAAATAGTAGATTCTATAATTCTCAAATCTAGATTCTCTAAACCATCTCACTCCAAGAGGACTTCCATATTCCGAGTTTTCCATCAACTTATCTTCAATCTTGTCAACTCTATTCTGAATGCTCTTATCGTATCTTGCAATTTCTTCTTGGAAACCAGAAGAACGGAACACTTTATATTTTCCCACAATAAGGACAAGAGAATAAAGATTAAAAATTCTTCCTTTCAGTAATAAAAGAGAGTAAAACTCTACTTATTCAGATTACTAAAGATTATAAAACCAGCTACAGCTGTTTCTTGCTTTCATTATGGGCAAAAATGTTTGCTTATCCGAATAATGAAGCAAGACCTGCTGCAGATTCAACTGGCTTTTCTTCTTCTTTCTTCTCTGGTGCTTTTGCTGCTGGTGCAGCTGCTGCCATAGCAGTGCTTGCATTTGCAATTTCTGCTGCAATGTCAACGCCTTGCAATGATGCAATAACTGTTTTGACTTTTGCTTCATCTACTGCTGCTCCTGCTGCTTTGATAACTTTTGTCAAGTTCTCTTCGCTAACTTGTTGTCCTAACTTGTGCAAAAGTAAAGCTCCGTATATATATTCCATTAGTTGCCCTCCTTTACATTTGTTTGAGTATCAGTTGGGATTTTAGCTGCAAGTGCTTTCTCATGTCTGTCTGCTCTTCCAAGAAGAAGAGCTATTGTTTCTTTTGTAGGATAAAATATATTGACTGCAAAACTTCTTGCTTTAGCAATACTTATTCTCAATTCTTCCAAGGCAGATTTCTTGTCTATCTTTATTCCAACATAAACTTTATCTTCAACAGAATCATAAGCTGCAATTGGTTCAAATCCAACTTTCAAAGGAGTTATTCCAAGTTTTCCCATAACGCTTGCAACATTCTCTTTTATTATTTCTCCTTGTTTAACAATAACTGCAGAAAGTTTTATGGCAAGTTTTCCGCCTTCAACAGCAACTTTCAGTCCTACAGAAGATAATTCGGATATTGCAGGTCCAGGAACTAAGTCTGTCGGTCCCGGTTCAACATGAATATCTTCAGGTGCAATATCTCCAGCTTTTGCTTTTGCCGGACTCTGATTATCTCCTAAGACTCCTGAAAGACTGAAAGCGTCAAGTTCAGAGAAGAAAAGGGCAATGTCTGCTCCAATGCTTTCTTTAATTTTCTGCAATCCATCTTTTTTGACAGATTCAATGGCTCTTATGACTGCACTTTTCTTTGCAACTTTTATCTCTGCTTTCCCTCTCAAATTCTTCTTTATCTCATGAAATTGTGAGCTGGGCAGTTTTCTAGTTGAAGCTATAAGGAATGTTTTTGACTTTCTTATTTTGTCAGCAATTTCCTGAACTAATTTTTTCTTATACTCAGGAACTTCTTTTTCTCTTTTCTCTGTTCTTACTTTCTTTTTAGTCATTATTTAATCTCCACTTTTACAGGAGCCCCCATAGTCAATTTTACAAGAATTGATTTGACATTTTCTCTCTTGTTTGGAAGAACATTAACAAGCCCTCTGTAAACTGCATCAATATTCTCTGCAATCTCATCATCTTTCATACCTTCTTTTCCAATAATAATCTTTATACTGCCGTCTTTTGTCCTTATCTTTACAGACTTGTCAATCTTCTCAAGAATTTGTTTGATTGTGCTGTCTTCCTCATTCATTACAACTCCAAGCTGAGGAGAAGGCATTTTACCTGTTGGTCCAAGAACTTTACCAAAATTTGTAGCGACAGACGGCATGAGCTTCGCATTTGCAATAAAGAAGTCAAACTCTTTTACAAGATTCTTCAATGGCTTCTTATCTTTATACTTTGGAAAATCCAGGTTAGTTACAGTCTTAACAACATTTGATTTTGCAGTTAAAAAGGCGCAGACTTTCTTGTCTTTTATCTTATGAGGTATTGAAACAACAGTATTTACGCTGTCTTTCTTGAAGTCAATATCTTTAAGATTTATGATTAAATCTATGCTCTGCTCAAATTTTCTTTTCTCATTCTTTCTTAATTCTTTTATTGCTTCTTTCAGTTCCATTTCTTGTCCTAATCATCTCCTACAGTACGACCCAACCCCTAGAAAAAAGGTGCGTTAAGGTATGTAGTTTAGCGAT